>JAGHTC010000031.1 GCA_018065465.1 Candidatus Ruminococcus equi | reverse complement strand
GCATTAACTACACCTAATAACACACGGCGGGGGAGAGGTATTCGTTACTTTAACGTTAAAGTTCGCAAAATATCAAAAGGGACATCCGAAGATGTCCCGTTGTCCTTGTTATGCTTCTTTTGTTACGCATTTGTATGTAAGCGTTTCGGTTTCCGAAGATGTTGAAATAGGGAGATTTGATTCACTTATGCCCGACGATATGAAAGCATATTTGTAATTACCGCTTGATTTTTTAATCGAGATAATTTGTGCGTCATTGCCAGAAGAATAACCGCTTACGTTGTGAGTTCCGAACACATCAACCGCATCAAGAAATCCGTTCAAGTCTTCGTATTGGTTTTCGTTAGATGAATATGCAATACAAGTGAAGTCCAATCCATCGGACGTGTCCGAATCATAATAACTATATGTTATTTCATTTCTATAGAGTTTTCCACCTCCCCCACCCTTAATAGGCGAAAGCTCAAAGTTAAAATCCGTAACACCGTTCAAATTGAAGTCTGCCATATTTATCACCTCTCAAATAATTTATTAAATGCTTCGACAAGTTTGTCGGAGTTTTCATCGAATTTGTCAAGTTTTTTTGATAAGTTCGCATACAGTTTATAAAAGTATACCATACCTATCCACCATATACATTCAATGATTATGTTTGAAATCCACATTAAAACAAGTATTATTTCTAACATATTACCACCTCTTTATACATCAGGACCTGCAACAATAGCACCAGTCCCTAAATTTGTATGAAATTTTCGCATTACAGTATCATACATACCGACAACATTGTCCGATTTTCTTCTGCACGAAACAAAATTGCGTACCAATGCTCCTGTATTATCATAAAAGCGCAAATAATACATTCTGCCCGACATTAAGTATGAAGCACTACTCGAACGGGTCGCCAATATATAGTCAGAGAATTGAGTTCCCTCAAAAAGAAAACCGCTTGACGAGTTCAAAAATGTTTGCGATTTTCCATTAAGCGTTAATATAGCGATTTGGTCTGATGTTGTAGTGCCTATTATTTGCACGCTTCCCTCAAATATCTTGCCCACTTTTTGGGATTCGTCGGGAATATTTATTGTACGGCCCCCATCACCAGTGTATAAATTGTTGGAAAATATATGACCGTGCATCCGTCGTCCGCCGTCTTCTGGTCTATCTACTCCAAACGGATTTGAACCTGTTGTTACTGTTTTCATATACTTAAATTCAATTTTAAGTTCGGGGTTGATAAACGCATATTCGCTGTCCAGATATTGATTTCCGTCAGCTTGTATATATTCCACCTCTTGATATATATTCGGCAGTCCACTACGATTCCATATAACAACACCGTCTGCATTTTTTATCTTTTTGAAGTGTATATTATCCGCATTATAAACATCTTTAATTCTTTTACCGTTAATATAAAGGTTAGGCATATTATTCCCCCGCTTCACATATTACATTGAGTACAGTTTCCGTATCATCATCAGCTACAAATGTCATGGTCTGGACATTGCTTAACTCATCGGCAACATATTCCTTAACTGCGAGAGATGTCGGCACAATTCCATTACTGGCATCATCCCACGAATCGGAGCTTATTAAATATTGATTGTGTCCCTCAATTATTACCTTTGTATGGTCACTGCCTGACCTCGGAAGACGTGCCTTGAAAAATCCGTCTTTTGTAAATGAATTAGACGTGCCTGTTGTTCTAAAACCGATAAAATATAAGCTACCTATTTTATCTCCGCCTAAATAATAAGTGCTAAACATATACACTTCGTTATAAGTTGCGTGAAATCTAAGCATAACAGAGCCGTATTTATCGTACGCATCGAATATTTCATCGGCAATTTGCGTGTTTGCAATATTCCACCATTCGGGCCACTTAAAAGATGTTTGAGTTGAGCCTTCGTTCCACAATTCAAAGCAGAATGGAGATGTTTCACCGCTTCCACCCGAGGGAATATTCTTTGTCACACCGTTAATTGTGATGTTTGCCCAGTTGTCCCCGCTATAGTTGCCCGATACAGGATTTTTGACATTAAGCGTGTACGGAGAAGTAGTGCCGTCAAGCTTTAGAGTATTGCCGACATTTACCATTATCTGCGAGTTCGCAGTATCTACACCTACCATTCTCTTTTCCGTAGGTGCGGTAATTGGCACTTTCAACGCTCTGCCGTCAAGGTTAGACAAGTCCCCTTGCAGGTCGACAACATCATCCGCTATAGCTTCTGCGTATGACAATACATCGTCAAATACCGCTTTTGCAGAGGGAATTGTATCTGCTGTCGATTCCTCATTGATTTCCTGCACAATAGGAAGTTCAATACCACCCTGTTGTATTTCCTCAATATCTCTTTTGTTCTTCAGTACCTGCGCTTCAAGGTTTCTGTATGTTTTGCCGTTAATAGTGTATTCACTTGCATTGTGCAAAAGCCAATCATCTGTAGGAAGTGCCATATTTATACCTCACTTTCATCCGTTGCATAGAGCAACGGTGCATCGGGATAATCAACAGTCAAGAATAACTGTTTGAATTTTTTAACGAATTTGTCGCATATTCCGTAAGTCAAATTATCAAACGCATCAAGATACGTTCTCAAATTATCTTTTTTCCAGTTCGTAGTGTTTTGGTCATCAATATATGTTATCTCTTCAAGAGTTGCGGTAGACGGTAGTGTTTCGGGATGCTGTGCGTGATTATATATTGCCTTTGACCCACGCATTAAGTCATTGTCCGACATAGACAATACCTTGCCTTGCAGGTACATAAGTCTCTGCCATACAGGAGCATCTTCATATATAATCGACATCATTTTGAGCTTAAATCTGTTCTCGTCTGCCGATTTTATGTGACTGTTTGCGTAGTTGGATATGAGCAGAAAATATATTGCTTCAAGTCCGTAATTCGCATAATCATCACCTGTCAGCAGATTCTGCGGGACACCGCACTCCTCATAAAAGTCCTCAAAATCATCGAACGTAGGGAATATGTTTGCGAATGTTCTTGTTCTGTAGTTTCCGTAATAGCTCAACATTATTCCTCACCGCCCTCTTCATTTGAATTGTCCTGTGCCATTGCGTTGTTCTGCTCGTCCGCAAGTACACCGTCTGCGTTCAAGTCGGCATCTGCCGATACTTCGGCAATATCGCACCATATACCAAGACCCCATATAGAGTTGACTATGTTGCAAAATTCCTGTCTCTGCGACAAGCAGTCCTGCAATACCATTCCTGCCGAGCCTGTATTCATATCCTGCTCCGACTGTAAAACGTGCGCTTTCTTTTGGAAGATGCCACCGTTGTCAAGTCCGTGCCAAGACAAGCGCATATTGTCAAGAGACTGCAACGCTACCATATATTCTTCTACAGTTGTACCCGAATTGTGATTAAGCACTTCGGTCTGTATTCCACTTTCAACAGGTATCCACCTGTCACCGACAATACCTGCTTTTGTGAGAGCATTGTTTGCCATTTGTACCGAATACGATTCATCGGCATTGTTCACACGAATACCCTCTATGCCTACACCGTTAAGCAGAGCGGTACGGAGAAACGGCACACATTCCGACATTACCTGCAATAATGGTTCTTGCAGTCTTTCCCGAGGGAGTATCTTCTGCGACATCTGTTTTGAATAGTCATTCAGCAGTACGCAGTTATCAAACAACGTTTTCTCCGTAAGATTGTCGGGGAGTTCAATGTCATAAGATATTGTCCACCTCTTGTCAAGCCACGGCTTTTCGTCTTTCGATGTTGTAGAACCATTGAACGGCAGGGGAGTAGCTTCTACGTACCGTCCGTAGACATCCACCTGTGACCCCACATAAGGAAGAAAGTAAAACTTGTCATTGCTCTGCATATAGAAGAACATACCAGTACCACGGTAGTACAGTATTCTTTCAAGCAGATTCTGCGAAAGCCCGAGGGGGAGATTATACCATACAAAACGGTTAATAGCGTTCTGCTCGTCCATTACCCTCAGAGAACGTATTATACTGTCATTCAAGAAATTGCCTTTGTTCCCCATTTTCGGTGGGAGAGCATTTCCGAATACAGTATTCATTAACTGCGTATCAATCATCTTTGAACCGCTCATACTTTAAGCATCTCCTTTTTCTTCGCTTCGAGGTCTGCTAAATTTGCTTTCTGTTCGGGAGACAGTGCCTTGAATTTGCCAGTACTTGTCCTCATAGTCTTTAATGCTGTTATCCTCTCGTCAAGTCCACTTATCTGTGACTTGAAAGAGTTAATTGCATCTGTCTGTCTTTTCAATGCTTCTTCTTCGGCTTTCTTCTTCAAAGTCTGCCTTGTCTGCGTTGTGTCATACGCTATTCCAACGCTTCGGAGCATTGTGTTAAATGAAGCCTGTAGATTCACGATTTATATACCCCCTTGTAAAGTTCTGTTGCTATTTCGTTTGCAAGATGAAAGTCATCTTTTATATTCGGAAGTCTTATCAGCTTTCCCTTGACATACAAGCAATCAGTTCCGAGCTGTCCGAACACTGTACTGAATGTTGTTATTATGCCTAAAGTCATTCCGTTGTATTTTATCTTTTCTTTAAGAGCATTTTCTTCTTCGGTAGAGCATCCGTATTTAATAATATACACACCACCCGCATAATTCACATCAAACGATGAACACTTGACAAGTGAGCGGGGCTGTGCCTGTATGTTGCGCAGGTTAAATCCGAATTGGTCTTTTGCATAATCAATAGCTTCATTGCGTAGCTTTTGATTCATATATACATCGGCTGTGCCTAACGCACCGCTTATTGCGCCACCAATTACACCGCCAGTAGTGCCACCGTACATAGCACCTATTGATGCACCTTGCACCGTACCCATAAGAGCATTTGCAATGTCACCTATATGTTGGTAGTGCTGTGTGATAGACATATTGTCTATTGTTCTGTCAAACGCATCTTGATATGAAGCATTGTTTATTTGGTACGTTGCCCATTTGTCCGATGATACAGGCAGTGAGAATGAGCCAGTACATACAAGTCCTCTTGCATCGTAAGTTGGGGACACTCCATACAGTTCTCCAAACGTTGGATAAACGTGTATATACGGCTGATAAGGTTTTGCGGTCATTTCCCAGTGCCACTGTGATACACCGCCATTCTGCGCAGGGTTAAATTCCCACCAGTTAGCGTGATTCGGTGATACCACTCTCCACGTTTCTGTATTACTTGCAACTTTTTTTGCTATTCTATCCGTTCCGTATGATACTGTTGACCCTGCGGGGTTCATATCTCCGCTATTGCTACAAGAAGATGCCCAAGTGAATGTTGTTCCGTCTATAGTCCAAGTCTTCGATGATGCCGTTGGAGCATAAGGCAATAGTTGCAGGTCATACAACGCTCCGCTACCTATAAGCGCAGATGCAATTTTTGTTGCGGTTTTCAATGCGCTTTCGGAATATGATACAAAGAATATATCATACGGTGCTTCTGTGTGCTGTCTGCTCGTTGCGTTTTGCGCAGGTAAATATCCGATGTTATAGCTTGACGATACATCCGTGAACGTTATATTTGCCTTGCGGTATCTGTATTCAAGGTTTCTAAACGGCACAGTTCCGTCTGGGAAACCGCTACCCGAGGGGAATTGTTCAAGCCACAATCCTATTGCTATATCGTTAAGCTCCGACTTGCTGACGTGAGCAGTCAAAAGTCCCGAGGTGTATGTAGATGCTCCCGCTACATTTACCCGCAAGAATTTTCCCTCTGTTTTGCAATACCATATTGTATTGTTATATGCTTGAATTGTCGAAGCGGGTACAAGGTTAAATGTTTTATATGCGAGTTCGGCCAACAGACGGTTGAAGTCTCGATATTTGTCGGTGATAAAGTCCTGCATATCATACTGCGTAAGACTTAATTTCAGCAAACAAGAGCCACCCTGCCAAGCTGACGGAGCATCATTAAAATCGTCATTAAACGTTTTATACATTCCCTTGTTTGACGATGCCGATTCATTTGTAGCATATATAGCAAACTGAAAATCGGGGTCATACTGCACAGGGGTTTTCTCTCCGTATATATATGAATATACAGGAATATCTGCCCTTGAATTTACAATAGGTATTTTGCTATCGGATACACTTATATATTCGTCTCCGAACGTTTTATCTATGTACCCTACTATATATTTATTATCGTTCAGCTTAACACATTCTTTTTGAATTTGATTAAACTGCATATTTTCACTGTTATAAATCAGCTTGTTGCTATGTGCAACAGCCCCCTTTTCGCAGAAAAACGGTGAGTTCTTGTATTCATCATAATAGTCTACAAGTAAGTCTCTGCGAAGTGTGAGCTTCTGCTGTTTGTCTCTGTTCCATACGTTCTCTATGATAAACCAACGTGAAAGAATGTTGTCACTCTCGTCTGTTACGATGAGATAGTCGGCATCTTTCATCGTCTGCAATGCTGTGTAGTTTATAGTGAGTTCCGTATTTACACCATCGTTTTTATTGAAGTTAATATTGTTATATACTCTATAATCGGTATCAGCCGATGTGTAGTCCGATATAGTTGTGTTTGTATATCCTTTGAGTATGCGATTGTAGTAATTGTTGTAGTTAAACAGATATACTTTTGACATCTTATCACCTCTTTAATAAAAAGCGGGGGAGCAATGGGCAAACGAACAAACCACTGTACTCCCCCTTTATAGGAGTTCTGCTTTCTGTTCGGAAAAGGAGCAAATCCGAAGTAGCAGAGAAGCCTAACGAATTATGACAGTCCTGCGGTTACAGTTACCATAGGGCAATTGTAGAGGTACTGAAGCGTGTTGTGACCGAATGTGAGATAATGATTTTCGGAGAGGTTCTTTCCGTTGATAAACGTTGTCTCCGTCTCAAATCCCGACATATACGGCACAGAGTTTTTGTGCATAATCTTACAGATAATAGAACCGTCCTCGTCTACTGCGGGAGTGGGGGAGTAGGTCGACTTTGCCGTAACAGTAGAACCTGTTGCGACTACCTCACCTGCCCAGTAGTGCTTGTTGGAGATTTTCATCTCACGAAGCGCACGGTCACCTGCCGAGGTTGTAGTACCTGCGTTTACAGTTCCGAAATACTTTGCGGGGAGAACATTCTCGTCTTTGATTTCAAGAAGTCCGTCCTTATTGAAGATAGTCGGCAGACCGACTTTGCGGAGTTTGTGTACCCACTCTGCGTTCCATACTATAACAAGGTCGGAGGGGTCATACGCTCTGTAATAACCGAGGTCATTGTAGCCTGTTCCGATGTCTTTCATTTCAGTAATGATGTTGGAAAGACCCTCTGCGATTCTCTCTGCAACAAGTCTTTCGTATGCTTCATCATCCGTAGTGGTAGCAGATGCGGTAATACCTGTAAGGTCGATTTCCTGTGACTGGCTACCCTCTGCCGTTGCTACAGTTCCGATATACGCATTGTAGGTAGTAGCATCGTAAATACGTTTCGTGTCACGAAGCCACTGGAGACAAACGGAGTTAAAATCTGCAAACGCAGTCTCCGTAGAGAATGCTCTCTTGCTGAAATAGTTGTCAATCGTAATAGGTATCTGCCTGAATACATCAAGCGTAATAGCCTGTACGTGCGGGTCGGCGGGTCTGTTGGTAGAGAGAACGTTAAGCTGGTCACTTGTGTCGGGGGAGAAAGCATACGTTTCAAGTGCATTTGTTGCGTACTTGAGATATGTATCTCCGAACAGAGTTCCGTCTACTCTTGCTCTATCGACAAGACTTGTAAAAGTTCTGCCGATGTTGTCTGCATATACCTGCTGACTGATTATCATATTGTATATGCTTGTGAATATTTCATTTGTTTTAAGGCTTCCGCCCCAAGTTGCTGGTGCTGACATTATAAATCACCTCTTTGATATAAATTTTATTTACCTCTTGCGTTGTCCACATCTCCTCTGCAATTCAACATTGAATACCTGCGGATCACCGTCAGCGTAGTCGATGCACTCTTGAATTACATTCGCTATCCTGTCGGCATCTGCCGCATCTTGCTCGTTAGCAACATATTCACGGTTGTAGGGGAGAAAAGGGTCTTTCCCGCCTTGTTCGATAACGGCATTTCGTAAGGTCAGCACCTCTGTGAAATACTGCAAGTTGGTCTTCCTTTGGCTGTCGGGGGAGAACAGGCTTTTACGGAGTTCGTCAAGATTTGCAGGTTCGACTTTCTCCCCCTCATTGTTGCCGTAGTCTCCCTTTGCGAGAGCATCGGCAAGTTTCCTGTTGTCTTCAAGGATTCTGTTGTACTCATCCTTTGAGACTGTATTCTCACGAAGCTCGTTAAGACCGTTTATATAGTCATCTGCTCCGAAAGATTCCTGTTCCTGTGTTCTGTTTTCTTCGTTTTCCATAATTTACTCCTTAAAATTTAATTGGATAGTACAAGAATTAAGGTCACTTCTGTATGTCACATCGGGGTGTAGATACCCCCTCATAGCCCAGTACCTCTTCGGCATCACTCTGTCACTATGATTATGCAAGATATATACAAAAAACACACTTGCACTATGTGCATTATAGCACAAATGTGTTAATTTGTCAATAGCCTATGCCATATAAAATATAATATCTGCGGGGGAATTATCTACATCAATTATCCACGATATACCGTTTTTGGTAAATCGGTACTTGTTATCCCCGACATAAGTCAAGTTCTGCCTTTCCTTTCCAAATGTGGTAAATCCTGTTTGAGCCTTGAATGATTCCATAAATTCATTTTTGATGAACCTGCCGTGTTCGTCTCTCTGCGGTTTCATAAAGCTTCTAAAAAGATTTTCTACACCGAGTTCTTCTTTCGACGTAAATGTGCGTGAGTTGGCAAGACTGACAGTTGCTTGTTTCATAGTCATTCCGTGAGACATTCTGTTTTCCACCTGTGTCTTGAATGAACCGAAGTTTGAAAATTCCTCAAACCGTACACCTGCTTCTGTCCCTTTTCCGATTTTCTCGTCAATAGCGGTTCGGTTCTTTTCATAAACGTCTCTCAACCACGCATCTTGACTACTGTAATTTTTCATAGACGGCATTTTGAATTTCATAGTTATTCACCTCTAACCTCATTGTAATTCTATTAAGTTCATATATGTTTCCGTTGGCGGGTACATCGTCTTTCAGCATATCCCAATCGTTTTTGAACCACGATTTCGGGATACCTCTATAAGACGGAGTATCCATATCCCATTGGTAGTTAAATCCTATGTGGGCAAAGTCACCGGTGTGTTCTATCTTAAATTCTCCGAGTTCACCGCCTATAGGCAGGTCGGGTCTTTCGGCAGTAGATACGATACAGTCGGTATTGACATATATGCTGTTTTTGTCGGTCAAGTTCCATATATGCCTGTTTGCCCACTCAATAACAGCGCATCGGAGAAAGGGATTTTTCCTCTGTAAGTACCCGACTGAAAATACAAGCATCTGTTTTGCCTTTGCTTTTTCGGCAGGGTCTTTTGAGTTCTTCTTGACATCATACCAACGGTCGGCAAAATCTACAAATGGCGAGTTCATCATAGGGAATATATAGTCTGCACGTTTCCCATTATATCCGTCTTCGGGAGTTACCATTTTTAGATATATTCCGTCTGCTGTCAGCCACCCTTTTGTCTGCTGTGTGCTTAATTCGATAAAGCCGAGTTCTCCGTCTTTCGGGCATCTGTCTCTGCCGATTATTTCCCTTGTATCGGGCATAGGTTCTTTCATTGCCCACGCATAACTGCTGTTTTGGTCATACGCATAAGCGTGTACTCTTTGCTTATTGTATTTTGCCTTATATGTGAGTATCGGACAGGCTGTGCCGTAGGCATCTTCATATACAGGTATTGAATAGCCTGTTGCTTTTTTGAAAGCTCCGCATAGGTTTATGTATGCGTTTAGTCCTGTTGTCTTCTGCGTTTCTTCTACAAGGTCTTTGCGGAAGATATAAGTACAGGCTACCTCTTTTTTCATAGTAAGCCGTACATAGCACATAGTATCTTCCACATAGGCATACCACCCCAACGGTATCTGCGGTTCTCCGAGTATAATTGCATAGTTCTTTCTTGCGTATGTGAGTAGGTCTTGCATTTCCTCATATCCCACATAGCGTATTCGTTTATTTTTGAACATAGCAAGACGTCAGAAAGGTAGCGGTTCGTCATTCCCCAATGTTTCAAATACTAAAGGCTTCTGCGGTGCTACCTTATCCATTCCCCATTCTTGAATAAGTGATTTTATTGTTACCCATTTAGGTTCTGCGTATGCTTTCAGCCCCGCTTGATAACAGGCTGATGCGTATTCTCCGTATGTTGTTTTGCTCTTAAAACGATATACGGAATTGTTTTTCAGCAGGTAATAATGTGTTGACTGTTCAAAATCCTTGTACCAGTCTGTCATATCAAGATGTAATGCAATAGCGCATATATTGACAAGGTCTTCTCTTTTCCATTCCTTGCGGTTTAACGTAGGGTCGGGGTTGTCGATTTTCTTGTCCATTTCATAGTAAACTATTCTACGCAACATACCTGTATCGTCAAGGTCTATGCGAGGGGGAATGTTACAGCAGTAAAACAGTCTGCTTTGGCATTTCATTTGATACGGTTTTTCAAATTTAGGGTTGACTTGTAATTGCTGTTTTGAAATGATTGTCTTTATGCTCTTGTTGTCAAGGTCATCGGCTGACAATTCGTCCGATGCAATAAGCCTGTATTTCAAGGCTTCTGCGAGGTTATATCCCGACAAGTCGGAGAGGGAACAGGACGAACAGTCATTGTCGAATATCTGTCGGACGATATTAAGGAATGTCGATTTTCCGCTACCGCCTACACCTGTGCAGATAAAGCAGAGTTCCTCGTCATTGTCAATAAGTTTGCGTATGATTTTAAGCTGTTGCAGGGTGAGAGGGAAACAGAGCTTTCGTGCTTCTGTCTGTAGTCGGGCATCACGAATAATACTGCTGTCATACCATATTCCGTCTTCGCCAAACATAGCCACATACATATCCATAACCGATTCAAGGTCGGTTGTCGATGCTATGTCGGTCATATTCTGCAAGAAAAATCTTTGCGGGTTCTTCAATTCGTTTTGTTGGTAAAACCACTTTCCCGAAATAAAGTCAAGGTCACCTTTCATAAGATTATGAAAAGCGACTACCCGCTGTCGAATAGTCGCTTTCATAAGTTAGTCCTCAAACTTTATCGTCTTATAGACTTTGTGCCCTGCTTTCGTAACGTGTTCTGCGACATTGAGTACCTTATAGCATTTTCCGTTTTTGTCTGCTTTAATAGGGGCATCATCATACTGCTTTGCATCGTCATATACCGTGTAGATGTCGAGCTTGTCGGTTTCTTCGTTTTTGTCGAGAAGATACAGTTTGTTTGACCTCGGGTTCTTGTAAATTGCTTTTAACATAATGATTTTCCTTTCATATTTGCCTTTCGTAGGCATCCCATAGTGATAATATAAATTTGCCTTTCGGCACTATGACTGTGTTGCCCTCAATCTGCGTGTTGTATGTTTTGCAGATGAGTTCGGTTATTTTTCTTTCCTTATCGTAGGAAAGGTTTTCAATGTGCTTGACCGTTGTATCATTTCCGAGACGGATTTTTGCGTAGGATTCTTCAAGGTCAAGCGGGAGCAGGTCAACAGGGTGTAAACCTATTGTTATACTGCTGTTATCTTTGGTACTGATTATTCGTACCATTTCTGCTCCAGTCTATGAGAATAACTATCTCACGTTTTTCTTTGTCAAGCGAAATACTGTAAAATTTATTTTTCAGCACGTTGCATCTTTTCGCATAATCGTACAGTTGTAATGCGGTCATTGGTGTTGTTGTATCACCTGTCTGCATTGATTTTAAGCAACATACTGTCTTGCAGGACAGCATCTCTATAGCGTCATATAGTTTCATTTTCGTTCTCCTTTCTTATTTTTGTCATTTGCCGTCACGGTCTATTGCCTGGCCACAATTCCAACAATAATTTACACTTTCGATTATATCAGCTTCGCAAGTTGAACAATGATAATCCGCTGTTGGCTTCTTCGGTATCTGTTTTTTAATAGCTTTGCTCGCTATGAGCTTAACGTCCAAATTGTCTATTATGTGTTTGTCAAGCCATTTCAACGCTTCTTCGTTAGTCATTTCTCTTGTCTCCATCCGTTTTTGCGCATTTTCCGTTCAGCTCATGAATGTAGTTTTGGTATTCTTTCATATATAACTCATTTTTTTTTCTCCTTTCTCCCTTTCGGGATGCCTTATTATATCATATTTGAAAGCAAAAGTCAATTAACAAACTGTAAACAGATTGTAAATGAAATATTAACATTATTTGCGGGGTTTGAGTAATTCAAGATGCCGTTTGAAGTCCTTTTGTGTGAACAGGTCACGGAACAGATAATATCTATTGTCGAAATTTGTCAGCACTGTGTCTCTTGCTTCTGTATTGAATACTGCATCAAGGTACGGTCGCATTGGAAGAATGGGGACTTTTTCACCGTTGAACCGAGCTACAATCATATTGTTCCATACGGTAAACCAGTCTGCTTTATCTTTGCTGAATTTGATAACGTAGGACGGCTTTACAAGTCGGTTTTTGCATATCAGCGTTTTGTCTACCTCTATTGCGTTTGTGAATGTTGATGCGTTCGGGGTAAGCAGGTCGGCAATAGTGCCTTTTCTGCGGGACAAATACCTTTTTGTCGGTGCGATATAATCGACAACGGCTTTTTTCTTATGTATATAATATCTGCCGAATTGCTCGGGGATAAATTCAAAACAGCACATAATATCACTTGCTTCTTCAAGAGTATTGCCGACAAGGAAGACACGGATGTTTTCTTTTGTGCTTCGGACAAGGTTTTCCATTTGATTGACAAACGAATAGTTAATATCAAAAGCCTTTTTTTCGTTGGCTTCTCTGTTCATTTCGTCAAGACAAATGTTATAGCCGAGGTCATATTGATTATCGTACAAGGCTACACCCTTATCATTATAGAATGTAGACAAGGCAAGTACCTTGCACATCGGAAAACCATTATCGTACACTTGACAGCCCTTGACGGATAGTTTCAATCCGTATTTCCTTTGCAGGTCGGCATCAACAAGTTTTTCGGCACTATTGGAGAGCATCTTTTTTGTACTTGCTTCTGTCAATCGTAGCCAAGTAAAAGGCTTGTGCTTCGCTTTCCATTCTTTTAGGAAAAAGTCCATAACGGCATAGCTTTTACCTGCTTCTCGTCCACCAATCAATATATAGAAAATGGCATCGTTGCCGAGTATTGAACGTATGTTATAAAAATCATAGTCGAGCTTTTCGGCTTTTTTCTGTGCGTATTTTGTCACAGCCTTTCCCCCTTTTCCATTTTTTCTATAGCTTGTAGTACCTCATCATAAGCCAACATTTGACCCGCTGTATAGTCCGTGTGCGGGAATGAGCTTGTTACTTTTTGCATTACTTTAATAAATCGTTTGAGTTTTTCAATGTCAAAATTGCGTACCATATTATCACCTCTGTCTTATTATATCACAAAATAGGGGGACAGTCAAGCCCCCCCGATTTTATTTATATTTTCTCACGGCTTCTATTTGGTCAGTAAGATTTAACAATTTTTTGTAAGTGTCATATAAATCAAACGGCATTGTGTTTAAATACCAATCTTGTATCCCGCTGACCTTTGCACTTTGCTCGTTCATTATTTCGTCGATAAAATCTAACATACAAAGTATTTTGTCGAGCATTTCAGTTAATTCGTCATAGGACATTTTTTTAATAAATTCGATTTGATATTTCATATTTTACCCATTAATCGCAATAATATTTCTGTACACAATAACTAAAAAATTCTTCCATAAGTTTTTCAAGTTCAATTTGCCTGCTTCCGTATGGCATTGGCTTGCTTTTAATTGTTTTTGCGTATTCGCAATATTCTTTTATTTTGTCGCGGTCGGGAGTATAATTCCCAAAAGGACGATACCCTGTCACGATGCAAGCGTTATAGCGTCTTGATTCGTATATATCAGCGTTCCAGCCATATACACCACAAGTATATGCGTTTGCGGGGATTAATGATAAAAGCTCTTGCATATCACAACAGCCCATTTTGATAATAAGTGCGTGACCGTTGCGAACTTCTTTTTGCGTTGTTTGGTATTTCATTTTTGTAATCTCCTCGCGGGTTTGTGGGGAGTTGCCCGCTTCCGTTAATATTCCGTCTCCCTTTCGGGGACGCCTTATTATACCACATATTGAAGAAAAAAGGTTTAACAAACTGTAAACTATTTGTAAATGAATTGTTAACAACAGACCTCTCATATTTTGCGTTTATTTGCGTTTTAAGGGGCATAGTTTTTTGGTGGTATATTTATACCTTTTGCCTTTTTGCGTTCAAAATACGAAAATTTCTTATTTTTTTGCATATATTCATTTTTGATGTTGATTATTTGCTTATATTTGATATTTATTCATTATTTTATGAATATTATTTTATTTATGCAATATTATCGTTAATATTATGCACGAATGAGATATTTTGAGAGCTAAAACGAGTTTGATTTTGTAAAAAACTGTGGAAATTAACATTTTCCTCTCCCCCGCCGTGTGTTATTAGGTGTAGTTAATGC
>JAGHTC010000028.1 GCA_018065465.1 Candidatus Ruminococcus equi | reverse complement strand
CACCCCTTTGTTACTGTTATAAATTCGCTCAATGTAACTGTTCCGCTTTCGTCAGCAACAAATACATCATATCCTTTGGTGTTATCAACATAGCCCATAATCGTATCACAGTTTACTTTGCTTGTTGCGTGTAAAGTCAAAGTATAATTGCCCGCAACAAGACCATTCGCTATACTTATTAAACTGTTGTTCGATAATAACGGGGAGTTATAAAAAGAAATATCCATATTCAAAGTATTTTCCGCAAATGTTACATTTATTAACTTGCCACAAGCGTAAAACATAAGATTCACGCTATCTGTTAATCCGCTGAAATTTAAAGTGCCAAAAATGTTTACCAAATTTGTACAACCATAAAACGAACTATAATATGACGAACAAGCAGAGGTATCAGCGTTTATCGTCAAGGTTCCTAATATTGATTTTCCCATCACAACTCTTTGCAAATTTGTGATTTTATTAGCAACAAGAGATAGATTTTTCATTGTGGGTTGCGAACTTGCCCACAACATATTTGTACAAGAAACATCTCTGTTCCCAAAGTCAAGAGTAACATTTTCGTCATCAAACGGAACCTCAAAACTAATGGGCGTTGTCACATATTCAAGTACATTAAAGCCACCGCCACTCGGAATACTCTCAATCGCAGTTGACAAATTATCGGTGTTTTTATTTGCTGGTATCGTACCGCCTTTGCTCTCAACACTTGAATATGCACTTGATATATTCGTTTTAAGGTTTTGAAATTCGCTTGCTATACTCATTATTCAACACCCCCACCGCTGTTTATATCTGCAAGGATAGTTTCAACATCGCCTACAACAGCGTTGATATATGTTACATCATACACATCACCGCTTGTTGTTGATTGAGCTGACTTGACTTTGCTCTGTTGTAATGCCGTAGCACCTAAACTTGAATTTTGCCTTATAGTAGCCAAATCGGAAATGGCATTTTGCTTGCCATTCCAGTTTGACTTATCTTGTGCCGTGACGAATTTGTTTGTTGCCGAACTATCATCAACAAGGTCTGCATTGAGTTTGCTTGACGATGTGATTTTGTCTTGTTTGGTATCTTGCAAATTGAGAATATCGTTGAGTATCTGTCCTCGTTCTTCTGCTGTCAAGCCACTATTGATTGTTGCCCATTGGTTCGCTGTGAATGATGAATTATTCAGCGAATATTCATATACCCATTGTGAAGTTGACAAAACATATTTGTATCTGTTATAAACCGCTGTTCCGAACTCATCCGTTGAGATTACAAACGCATAATCGTTATTTGTAATGCCTGTTGTCGGGAGTTCCTCAATACTGTTAAATGTCCCTCTAAAAATAGCCGTATTAGTAGCAACCGAACTATTTACAAACTGCTTGTCTGCAAGTTGATTGTCCGATGTTGCTTGTTGCGGAATTAAATCTTCAATATCCGATACAGCCTGTCTTATATCGGTGTGGGATGTTTCATCCTCGTTGTGTTCGGAAATAGCCGTATCGGTATAATCCGTTGCGAATTGTTCTGTTACAAGCGGATTGTTGCTTGAATAGTTGCCTGTTGTGTGGATATTTGCGATATTTTCAACCATAATCGAAATGCCGTCAACTTTAACGATTGTACTTGCACCGCTACCACCACCGACAACATTACCTAAATCGGTTTCGTTTCCTGCAAAATCAACCTCGATAAGATGTCCGTTTTCGTTGATATAAAACTGTCTTGCTTCGGCTTGAAGTATCTCGTTCCCTTTTTCAAGAACTTCGTTTACCCAACTTTGAGCAGGTTCGGGCGGTGTCGGTGTCGGTGTCCCCTCTAAACTCGGAATAATCTGTGTTGCGAATGTGATTGACTTTTTGACAACATCGCCTTGAATTGCTCTTAATTCTGCTTTACCAAGTCCTTTTATTGCTGTGTCGCTTTGGGTGATTACCCAAATCAAACTCTTATCGTGCAGAATTGTATTTGCTATGTATGGGACGGTTTCATTTGGTCTTTTAACAAGGATATTAAAATTTGCGTAAGGAAATTCCTCTATCCAATCCGTAACATCAAACTTTACTACTGTTGCCTTGTTTTCCCCTTGAATACCCAAAGCAACAGTATTTTTTATGTTATTAGGATTATACATTTTCGCTCACCTCTTGTAGTGTGTATGTGATTTTCATTGTCTGCGAATTGTTCTTTGCAACAGGTGATATGTTGTTTATTGTTGCAAGGTAATTACGCAAGAAACAAATTTTTTGATTTCGTGATGTTGTATCATCATAATCTTCGGTAACGAAATACATTTTGTTACCAATAATTGGTATTACACAAGACCTATCGTTATATTGCAATTTACTTACAAATAAATTACGAAAAGCAGTTCTATTCAAACTATTATCTGTTTCTTCGGAAATGAATAGTCTATCTGTATCTACTGTATATTGTTCATACATTGTTGCCCAATAAACTCTACCCTCGATACCAATTTGCGGATAACAAAAAGTACCGACAGTTCCGAGTACAACTGTATCAATAGCGTTACTTAAATTGATTTTAACCGCTTTATAATTGCTTGTTCTTAAATAAATATAACCATTATGAACATACACATTTTCGACAGCAATTTTATAAGTTTCGGTTGTCGTATTAGTAATTTCGTATTGATTGAAAGTTCCTGTTGAGCCAAAAGGAATTTTTGTTACTACAAAAGTTTGATTTTGTGTTACTGTTTCGTTTGTTGCAGTAACGATATAAAGTGCATTATCTTTATAATCAAAATTAAAACTTCCGTGTGCAATTAAAGGTTTTGTAAATCCGCTTATAAACTGTTCATCAAGTATTTCGGGTGAGTTATCAAAAAGAGAATACTTTTTAATGTGTGTACTCTTTTTGCGGATAGTAACACTTGTATCATCTTCAAATATGACATAATACGCACATTCATTTGCTACATCTACCGCAAATAAATATTCAATATTGCTGTCAAATGTAATAGCGTATGCTCTATATCTTGTAGGGTATGATGTAAGTTTCGGTATCGTTGCCGAATTTACACTACCAAATAATTTATAACTATTATCGTAAAACTTATCATTACGATAACCGCCTAAACCTGCGGTGCTGTCAGTAAGACAAACGCAAGAAATAGTACCATTTGCTTGTGATGTTGCGTAGTCATACACAATAGTCATTTTCTTTTGAGAAGCATCGTAACCGCTTTCAGTTGCATTGTATGTACCCTTGAATATATCCCCTGCTGACGAAATATCAAGAGTTGAGCCACAGCCTACCATTTTTGCCGTTGACGGTGCATAAATTGTGTTGACATCTTCCTCAATTTCGCTATCGAATAGGAATATACCGCCAAATGTTGAAAGCCATTCGGGTAATGTTGGATTTTCACTATTTGTCATAGCACTTTGATAATATCCAAAATACGGAGTAAATCTTTGTGCAAGTGCATTTGTGACGAGGTTGTCTTTTTCTATGACTTGCTTTTTGCCTGTCTTTACATCTGTGAGTTCGATTTTTGTATGTCCTTTTAACATTTTCTTATACTCCCCTTTTACTCAACATCAACATTCAACTGTTCGGAAATTCCGACAAGTTCAAGACTACCGCCAACATTCAACAAAGAAACATTGTCAGTTGCTTGTTTATTGTTTGCTTGTGGTTTGGTTATTTCTACATCATCTGTTATGCCTATAAGTTCAAGATTTCCGCTTGTATCAACAGTTTCAAAATCATCATAACAGAATATAAGTCCGTTCCAATCTGCCGTTTTAACAAGGTTAAATCCTATCAATATCAACTGCGAATTATTTATATCAATAGTACCGACAAAGTTTTCATCACCTTTGACAGTAACATTGACATTGTATGTCCCCTCTTGATAGTTCACGAATGGGAAAGAGAAATTATGTAAACTCTGTCCGATAGGTGTATCAACTTCGTATGTATGTACTGTCATTTCGTCAAGTTTCAAATAATAAGTAATTTTACCGCTTTGTGTTGCTGTGATTTCACTTGTAAATGTCGCAAATGCTGTACTGTCTTGTCCTACAAGAAAATTGATACTGCCTAATCGTCTTTCAATCTGCGTTATGTTTACTTGTTCATAGTTAGTGCCATAAAATAAAGAATGACTATCTTTTATCTTCTGTTCGGTATCTGCTTGTTGCTTTTGCGTTGCTGAACTCGGATATTCGTGGTCGATTTCGTTATTACTCGGTGCGGAAATATCTGCCATAAACATTCCACCGAAAGTGTTATCAAGTGAAATAATCTGCAAATCATCACCGCAGATTTCAACCATATCGCCTAACTCAACAGCAGGGTTTATGATTGCCCCTGTTCCTGTGAAAGGCTTATATTCATAGTCTTTCAACTCATCAAGCAAATTGTCTGCCATTTCCTGTGTGCCATAAATGACATTTAACTCAATACTTCTGCCGTTATCTTCTTCTAACGCAGATGTTATTGAAGTTTCATTATCGGAAATAACTGTTACACTTGTGATTGTGTTGTAAGGCTCATCGTGGGTATATTTCTTTAACTTATATCCGACTTCTGTACTGTCGGGGGTATCACTTATTCGTACAAGCCTTAATTTGCCCTCATCGGTCATTATGAAGTTTCCACCGTGAGCAGATGCTATCTTGCAAAGAATATCCCTCAAATTGCCTGTCGGCATAGCAGGGATAATATAATTCTCAAATCGTGACCGACTATCAACTTCAACACCGATTTCATCTGCTATCAGCCTTGTCATATTTTCCATTGTTGTAGGAAATTCAAGGAATACCATTTCTTGCTCTGTTTTCAACAAAGCATCGTACCCCTCGATTTTCAGTATTTCAGTTGTCGGGTCATACTCTCTTGTATCAATGTAATACTTGCCTTTGGGTAACCATTCGCTGTACTGCTCATCGTCTATCACTCTTACATAAGGCTCAATCAAAGCATTTCGTGAAATTGTGCCTTGTGGTTGAATAGTCAAAGAAATTTGTGCGGAAATTGCACCGCCAAGCGAAAAAGTTTCTTCTGGCATTAAAGGTGTTGTAGTCTTTATACTTTGAATTTTGTTTTCGCCATACTCAACACCGTCAACTATTACCTTTGTTTCTATTCGTGATGTATTTGAATTATATAATTCGTCATATAAAGCAGATGTAGTTTGCATTTATTCTGTCACCTACTTTTCGATTAAAGGGAATGTGATGCCGTCCCACCACTCTGCACCTTGACTATCTTTAAATAGATAACTCGCAGGAACATTATTTGAATAAAATGTTGCTGTTCGTGTACCAAGCAAAGGACTTTTGTATGTAACACTTACAAATTCGGGTTCAATCAAATTCATCAGCGTATATACTTCTGTGTCCGTCAAAGGTCTGCAAGTAATATCAAGTCTTTCCTTGATTGCTACTCGTTTTCTCTGCATTTCTGCATCTAAAAATCTACCTGCATCGGGGGCATCAACATCATTTCTTTGCCATTTCAAGCCTCTCGGTGCAATAAAGGTTGTAATATCTGTGCCGTTGATTTTAACTTGCATCTTGATATACCCCCTTTATTACACATTCTGTACGGCTCTGCCATACATTCTATTTGTTTTATTTTGATTGTTTGTCACATTTCGTGAGATTTCTTTTCCGTCAAGGGTGATTGATTTATCGTTGTTTTCTATGCTTTCGATAATCTGCTGTGCGATTGCGTAAAGCACAGTAACAACTTCGCCATTCGCTGACTTAACGCCCTCGCTGATACCCTCGATAATTTGTCCGTTATTTGCTACGGCTGTATTACCGCCAATCTGTCCGACAAGTTCTGCACCTCGTTCATTCGCAATAAACATATCGCCACGATTTACAAAACCACCGCCTGCAAGTAACGGAATTTGTGGAACATTTATTGTACGAAGTCCGCTAAACGGCTGTATTCCCATAATGTTTACATTTCGCACACTTGATAACGCACTATTGATAGCGTTAAAAGGTACTGCTACAACACTATTGATACCTTTAATCAAGCCGTTTACAATGGTCTTGAAAGAGTTTACTATTCCGTCTTTAATGTCATTAAAAATATCTCCAGCAATAGAAAATACTTTTACTACTCTTTCCCAAGCCTTACTGAAAACACTACCGAAAAAATCTGCCACTTTTGAGAAAACGCTTTTTACGCCCTCCCAAGCGGATTTTGCTTTTTCTAAAAATCCTTTCCATAAATTTGCATTAAAGTTATTTACAGGCTGATAAATATTTGAGTTCCACCAAGACGAAACTTTTGAAAAAACAGACTTGATACTATTCCAAGCCTCAATACCAAAGTTCTTTACTTTATTCCACAAATCAAGACTAAAATTGTTTATCGGGTCAGTTACATTTGTTTTCCACCAAGACGAAACATTTTCCCATACTTTTTTAATGATTTCCCAACATCCACTTGCCACAACTCCTATATCGTAGAAAACATCTGAAATAGTTTCGTATATACTTCCGAATAAATTTGAAAACCATTCAATAGCAGGTGAAAAAAATTCAACTATTGAGTTCCAAGCCTTTGATATTCCATTTACAACAGTATCCAAAATGTTTTGGAAAAATTTTTGAATAGGTGATATTACATTTGCATACCACCATACAGAGTCAATTTTGAAAGATGCGATAGTTTTATTCCATTTGTCTGAAAAATATTTTCCTATATCAGAAATTGCTTGTTTCAGCCAACCAACAATTTCATCCCAATTTTGAACTATTAAAATAACAAGGTCGGTAATAGCACCAATAATAAGTCCTACTAATGCTCCAATGCCTGCACCTATCGGACCGCCTAACGAACCTATGATTGCACCGATACCAGCACCTGCCAAAGTTGAGCCTGCGGGAATTATCAAAGCATTTAGCCAATTCAATCCCTCTTTTATTGCATCCCATATTCCTGTAATATAAAGCGGAATACCAACAATTATTGAAGAAATAGATGCACCAAGTATTGCGTTACCAAATGATTTACCGAGTAAAGTACCGCCTGCAATAACACCGCCACCGCCTAAAAGCGTTTCAGCAAAATTTTTCCAATTTATTCCGTTGGAGACTATATCCACCATACCTTTAACCATTATTGTTAGTCCTGTAACCGTTAAAGTAAGTCCTACGGCAAACGCCAAAGCGTTTTCACTCAATTTTGGTACTAATGATGCAATTCCTTTCCCAATCTTCCAAGCCAAAAGACCTGCACCAATAGCACCTACATACCATAGAATTTCTTTTAACTTATCAATAAGTCCGTCTGCGTATGCAGTATCAAGTGGCATTGTCTTGAACTCATAAGCATTTGTTAAATCTGTTGCCCCTGCATCTGCACTACTTGCAGATGTAGTGTCATTCAAAACATTCAACTCATCAAAACCAAGTAACGATTTTTTAAGTTCTTTATTTGCTTTTGTGCTGTCTTTTGTTGCTTTTGCATATTCGTTTTGCACCTTAACCGCTTTTGTCCATTCTTTCTGTCCCGAAAGTCTTGCAATAATTTGATTTATTACATTTAAGTAATCAACAATTTTATCTGTTACTTTTTCAATTATCGGTGCAAGAGAAATGATAATCGGTGATAACATCGCACCAAAACTATTTTTAAGATAATTACTACTCGTTGAAATCTTATCCATAGCCTTTGAAAATGCACCGTCAACCGCTTTTGAGTATTGATATAAATTTGATATACCCTCTTTAACACTCGTTGTTATGCCTTTGATTATTGAACGAATAAATCTGTAATATGCTATTCTTTTCAACGCTGATATAAATTTTGTCAATGGTGATAATGTGCTTTTGATTGCAGAGCCAAAACCTTTTATCGCTGTCTTTGCTTTGTCACTCGCAGGTTTTGTATTTTTCAGTTCGCTGTTCAAGTTAATTAAAGTATTTGTGTACTGTTCGCCTGTTTCAGTTGTTTCGCCTTGAATAGCGGAATTTGCTTGTAATTCACTATTTAAATTTGATAGTGTATTTGCGTATTGTTCGCCCATTTCAATTTGCTGTTGTGATACAGCACTAATAGGCTGTTCAGCATTTTGCTGTACCGTTCCCGAAGTTTGCGAAATGCTTATACTTGAAATCTTGCTACTTGACATTTTCCCAAGTGCTTTTATACCTGTTGCCAAATCACGAATAACAGATAAATTCTTCATATTTCCGAGTTGGTCATCAAAACTTTTTAACTGTTGTGTTATTTCGGAAAATTTGAATTTACCATTCAAAGCAGTTTCAAGTTTAGTCAATGCGTTTGTGATTTTGCCTATCTCATTTACTGCGTTTCCGCTTTTGGTTGAAATCTCTAATTCAAGTCCGTCAATCGTTACTGCACTACTTTCTGCCACCATTATCACCTACCTTTTATTGTCATTCGTTTTCTTGACCTTTTTTGAAAAATTCAAGTGTTTTCTTTATTCGTCTTTGTTTTTCTCGTTTTATCTCATAGTCAGTAATAGGTATCGGATTTTCAACATATCCGTCTGGTTTCTTTCCTTTACCGCCATTCATACCATAAGAGAAATTATCTATTACCGACCTAAATGCTCTGAAATTATATAAACCTTGTAACCAAAGTTTTTCATTTTCTTTTGCTTTCCTTATTTCCTCTGCTTGTGAATAGTAAGTTACCAAGTGCGGTACGCCACACCAAAATTCTTGATATGACATACCGATTGATAAATAATAAGGAAATGCTTTTTCAAACAATTCTGACGATAGTTCTATATTTAGAGTTCTATCGTCATATTGGAGTTTTTTGCGTTTTCTTCAATTTCTTCATCGTCAATAAGAGTTCCCTCATAAGTTACATTCCATAACTCACGAAGTCTTGTTATCATAGCAACAGACATACCGCCTATCTTTTCAAGCAGTTTATCTGTATTTGCTTTTGCAAGTTTCTTGTGGTGCATACGCATCGCATACCAAAATAAAAGCGGAATATATGTAAGCGGATAATCTGTTACATTTTCCCACTTAAAACCTCTTTCTTCTGCAAACTTTACGCTCTCTCTTGAAAATTCAAGTGTATAGACCTCTCCTGTTTCGTTATCTGTAATTACAATCGGTTTTACTGCGTTACTCATAAAAATACCTCTTTCTTTTTGTTAAAAATTGTTTTTGAATAAGAAAACGGAGTAACAAGCATTATTAACTTGTCACTCCGTCTGCTGTTAAAATCAAGTGGATGCTGTTGCCCAACCTGCAACATCTTGACAGATTGCGTGTGCTGTGATTGTATCAAGTGCGTTTTGCTCAATACCTGCCGAACCAAGTGATTTAGGGTCACCTGCCCAGAAGAATGAGTTTGTTGCACCAGGAAAACAATACTCAAACCAAAGTCTTTTACCCGAACCGCCTGCTACTGCACTAACAAGTCCTTCCCAAGCGGTAATAACTGCCTCTGTGTGGTTCAATGTAAATGTTTTGTCACCGCCCGGGTCTTGTCTGCCTGCCTTGTATCTTGTGATAGCATCAGTAATGTTTGATACATCAATAGCCTCTGTTGACAATTCAATTTCGGGTGCTTGATTGACATCGGGCAATACTGTGTACCCTGTTGTGGGTCTTGTGCCTGCTGTGGTTTCTAAACAAGTCTTAACAGTTGCACCTACTGTTAAAATTTCAAGTGCCATAGGTTATTTCCCCTTTCCGTTTTTTTCTTCTTTATTTTGTTTTTCTTTCGGAATTTCTGCCTTACATTTCGGGCAGATTTCCGTATTCGCTGATATTTGCTTATCGCAATAAGGACATTTATTCATCATTTTTTTATCCTCTCATCAATAGATTTTGTAAATCGTGTTATTACCGACTTGTATTCCTTTTTCGACTATTGCTGTAAATCGCATCATAATACGAAATATAGAACGGTCTGCATTTGGTATTGCCTCTCTAAATGTTCTTACAAAGCCTAAATCTTCCATTTTATCGCTGACTACACTTGCTATATCTTTGCAGACTTGCTTTTTATCACCGTCATTTGCATAGACATAACAGACATAAGAAACATCTGCGTGATTTTCTATTTTTGTAAGTGTAGATGATTGCGTGTGTACCGTATTCGTTTCTTCGTAAAGGCATACACAAGGAAATGCTTGCGGTAATTCCACATATTCGCTGTATCTTGTAAGTGTCGGATATGTTTGCGAAAAGGCATTTATTAACGCATTTGATACATCATTGACAATCTTATTTTCAATATCTATCATTTTTTGTTGAACACCTCTTTCGCAATTTTCGGCAATTCTTTTCGTAGTTGTTGTGCTGTTCGGTACATTACGGAGTAAGGGGGATTTCCGTGCGTAATAACTAAACCGCCATTATCATAAAATCCCCAAGCATTTCGTTTACCTTTGCCTTGTCCGTATTCACCAATACCGACTACTCCTGCTGGTCTTATGCCCTCATATCTTCCTGTGCCGTTGTAATAAACACCTGCACCAAATTCAAGGAAACATACTGCTTGACCTTTTGCAACAATCTTGTACCCATTTTCTGTCTGTTCAATATGAACTTTGACATCATTATCACCGTCATACAAAGCACCACCAAAACCTTGCTCTGCGTATTCTCTGCCAAGTTCGGCAAGTCTTTTTGCTATTTCAAGACATTCATCTTTCAAAGCCTTTTTTCGCTGATTTAGTCTATTGATAGTGTCTTGTATGCTACTGCCATTCAAACTAACCTTTATCTTCATACTTTTTTCAACTTATAGACGATTAAATTCAAGCCTTTTGAAACACTCTCAACTATGTAATTGTGTTTCTCTGTCGGCTCAATTCCTATCCATAATTTTGTGTTATCCGTTATCGGACAATTCATATCGGCAGTTGTCATTGTTCGCTTGTATTCGTCTGCAAGTCCGTAGCCATTAGACGATATAATGCCGTTATCTGGTGATATTGACATTTTCGCCTTGACTTGTTCCGAATACTGCAATTCGTATCTGCTTGTTTTGTTTCCGTCAGCATCGACTATTTCACTTGAACCATTACAAACGGCATAGTAAATAGTCTTTCGATTTCTCGCTTGTGTTGTCATTTGCGTACCCTCACAATAGGGATAACTTCCGAAAGCAAATCCTCATCATTCGTACTTGCGTATGTTCGACTTGTACCGCTTTCGGTGTGGGATATTTCGCCCTCTGTACCCTTTCTGTTTATGTATCGTGATGCTAACTCACAATGTAAGTAATCGTATCTTGACGGAAATTCAACTGTTTCATTGTCCTGTATAATTGGGTATCTGCGATTTATAATTGCCTGTTCCGCTTTCAAGAGATATGCAGAAATTTCTTCGTCTGTTACCTCTATTTCTTTGTCAATGAAAGCCTTGACTATACAGATTTTTTCAGCCGTATTCATAACCTCTGCATACCTCTTTTCTTACTTTTGATTACGCTTCAAGGGTGACATTGAATGTGGGAGTAAATGTTGATGTGATACCGCCACAAACAATAGCAGGCATTGTTGTCTGTCCGCTTGCAAGAACAACTGTGTCACCGCTTAATTTCAAGCCTGCAACTGCAATAACATACCAAGCCTGTCCGATTTTACGCAACTGATTAGCAGGTACTTCTGCACCACCGTATGTAACTGTCGGGGCATCGCCAAGACCTGCACCAGGAACTTCAAGAGCAAATGTGATGTAGTGTGTTGCACTCTCATCAAAGCCAAGAGCCTGTTTGTCTGTTGCGGAAAGTTTCTTTGCCTTGCCTGTGAAAGCAACTGCAAATGTGCCTGTTGTAGATGCAATAGAGCCTGTAACTTTACCTTTTACATCGGTTGTTTCAAGTGCAACTGCTGTATCGGGATAGTTATAAACTTCTTCATAAAGTTTCTTTGCTTTGAGTTCAGCACCGCCAACCTTAACGAGTACAACTTTTTCATCGTTGGTAAGAGCAACTACATAGAGTTGGTCGCCTGTGATTTCTGTTGTTCTTCTGCGTGATTTACGGTCTGTTTCAATGTTGGTATCTCTCTTGATAAAGTATTTGAGAGCAGGCATAGCATCGTTGCCGTCAAGTCCGAATTTAACAAGCGGAACGAAATAATTACCGCCTACACCCTCAACTCTGCGTGACGGTTTAATACGAACGCCACCAACCATACCGATTTCGCCGTTCATCATTACATCGTTGCCGTATTTGGTCTTGTCGATGAAGTCGGGGTCTTTACGGAGTACGGAAATAAGATGCGGGGGAACGAGCATACCTTTCTCGCTGTCAATTTCCTCATTGAAAGCATCTACGCCGTCAACAATCGCATCATAGCCGAATGTATCAACTGCTTTGATTGTTGATGCTTTATACATTTCTGTTACTGTGTCCTCGTCAAGTTTTGCAAGGATAGAGTTTGAAATGCCTTGAACACCTGCACCCAACGGGTCACCGTGTCCCTCTAAAAGTGACTCATCAGTAATGTCAAAACCGATACCGATTTTCTTTACTGTGTACTTTGCAGATTTTGAGCCGAGTTTACGAATAGGAATATCCTCGCCCTCTGGTACTTCTACTGCTTCACCGTCCCATACAAACTGCGGAACTGTGATTGTGCTACCCTCACCGCCTGCAAGAGTTGTATCAACTTCCGCATAAGGGAGAGCAGTAATGCCCTTTTCGACCTTTGCGGAAATCATATCTGTCAAGATTTCGGGGTCGATAAGGTCACGAATTTTTGTCAAATCGTTTGCCATAGTCTTTTACTTCCTTTCAAAAAAGTTTTTCTAAAATCAACAGATACAAGCCTTGATTTTCTTCTTCGGTTTTATCTGCGGTTTTTCTTGTTTAGGTTTTTCTGTATTTGTGGTTTCTACTTTTGCTTTTTCGACCTGTGTAGTAACAGGTTTCTTCTTGTAATTAGCCATTTTTCAACGCCTCGTATTCTTCGGGATTTTCTTTCTTCAAAGCAATTCGTTCAAGATAACTCATATTTTGGAAATCTTTTGCTGTGTGATTTCCTTTTTCGCTACCGCCATTTGGTCGGGGTGTCTTTTTTGTTAGGTCAGCACGAATGTTTTTTTCAAACTGTGTCTTGTAGTTTGAAATACCTGTGAAAAAGTCATCACCTATTCCATTGGGTAAAGCCTCTGCGGATTTCTTTGCGGATGCCTCATCAAGTCCAAGCGACACTAACTTTGTTGTGTAATTACTTACAGTTTCGTTTCGTTGGTACTTTGCGATAAGTTCATCTTTTTCCTTGTCGCTTTCCTCTTTTTCTGCCTTTTGCCTTTCAGCCTCTGACATTTGTTCTCTCAACTGCTTTTTGTAACCGCTTGCTTCACTTGTTGCCTTGTTAAGTGCGTTCTTTAACTTTGTTTTTTCCTCGTCATCGTTGTTGTCGGGTATTTCGGTGTTACGAAACAACTCTCTCAACTCGTCTGCGGAAAGTTCATCAAAGTTCTCGATTTTACTTGTGTCAAATTTTGCCATTACTAATTACTCCTATCTGCGTTTTATAGACTTCTCTGTCTATGTTTGCGATTATTGACTTCTCTGTCATATTTTTATAAAAGCCTTATAAAAGGTCTTTATATCGTGTTTATTTGTAATCAACTACACATCTGCAATTTGCGTTATTCTCTGCGTTTTCAAAATCACCTGGATATAAAGCACTATCACCGTCAATCGTGTAAAACCTTTCCCCTGCATTAACAGTTACTCCGTCAAGAAAAGAATGTGTTTCTCTTACTTTGTCATCGCCAACAGTAAGCCATAACTTTGAATAGCCTTTATCTGCATAGGCGTTTTCCCTTGCTTTGTTGTAAACTCTGTGATATTCGCTTTCGATAAGTGCTTTTGCAGATACATAATCTTTCTGTTCGTAGTAAGTACCTATCTTTTCTTGTATGCTTACTCCGTCATATTCCTTATCAAGACTTTCAGTAAGCAAAACCTCATCAACGGAAATGTCACCAAGTATGTAAGATGCAGAAGAAAATCCCTCAATATAGGCATCAATTAAAATGTCATTAAATTCATTTACGGCATCTTGCTTTGTTTCGGCATCAATTACCTTTTGATAAACTTTCAAAGTGTTAAGTTCATCAAACTTCGTCAAGTACCGTTTCAGTAATATCTGTTCCATTCTCTGTGGTTTCCTCTATTTCGGTATTTTCGGTTTCTTCTACCTGTGTAGTTTCAGTTTTGTTATCTTCGTAGTATTTCAAGCCACGATTGCAGGCTTCTTCGGGGTCGGGGAACAATCCGCAAACTGTGTAAGCATCTATCGGCGCTACCTTTGGATTGTTCAGCAAAGAAACAAGCACATTCGATTTCGTTGAAATATCTTCGTAGTTTCTTCTTGTAAATTTGATTGAAATATCAGACGATTTCAGTTCAATATCGGTCAAGTCACGGCAAATTCGTAACATTACCTTTATTGCTTCGTTTTCACATTCTTTCCATATAGGCTCAATCAACTTTGCCCTTGCTTCTGCTGATTGCCAACCATTTTTGAGAATTACAGCACCGTTGTTTGAACTGTCAGATGTACTGCCGTTTGATTGTGACGGCATACCGACAATCGTTAAAACAGTTTGGTACATATCGTCTTTCAAAGTTTGGTTTTGACTTTGGTCGAGTTGGTCTGCAAGGTTTTGTATCTCTGCTCTGTTGTCACCTATCGAAACAAGTTCAATCAATCCTGCTTCACGAATATCGTTAGCAGTAATTCTATTTCCGTTTTCGTCTGTTCCAAGTTCACAGTTTTTCAGCACCAAAAGGCTCTGTACGAACTGTTCAACGGCATCAAGTCTGTTACTGTCAAATAGGTTTATTGCGTTTAGCAAATCCTCTACAAGTTCGATATAACCTAATCTTGCCTTGTTCAACGGATATTCAATAATCGGCAACATAGCCAAGTTATTACTGTCTTTTTTGAGAATTTCAAATCTTTCTTTTCTCAAAATCGTTTGACCTTTGATTTCAAAGTATTCTGTATGCGTATAAATGCAGTAAACCTTGATTTTATCGTCTAATTTGTATGTGTAACCGCAGTACATCGGTTTATGTCCTAATCGTGCTGAATACACAACAAAGGCATCTCGTGGGTCAAGAGTTATCAAGTTGAAAGGTGAAAAATCGCTTTCTTCTGTGTATTGTTCTTCGGGCAATATCATTCGGTATGCTGTACCACCGATATTCTGCCAATCCGACAACTCAACATCTTTTGACGATTTATTTTCATCTCGCAAAAAAGCATTTAGTTTTTCTATGCTCTGCGAATTTTCTACACTTGACTTTTGCGAAACATACTGTATCGGCTCACCAACCAAATAGCCTGTTTTGAAAGAAACAATCTCATTTGCCCTGTTCTCTGTAATCTTGTTGCAGATTTCAGGTCGAATTTCTTTCTTTCTTCTTCTAATCGGCTGTTCGCCTTTGTAATATCTATACAGATAATCAATTTCATTGATATTTGCTGTGTGTTTTGCCATTATCTTTGACAAATCATCAATGATATTCGTTTCGTCAATGTATTCCTTTGATGTGTATAAAACTCGTCTGCCGTTATACATTTTCTTTCTTCACCACTCTTATAAAGCAAAAAAGGACTACAACCCCTTGTAAAAGGAGTTATAGTCCATACTTCGACCTATTTTCGCTATCCACACACTTACAGGATAGCCTTAATTTTTAATCATCTCATACGCAATATCCGATTGATTTCTACAACCGTAATATTGATAGTGCCTTTTTGACGACTTTCATTTTTGATTTCTACAATCTTTCCGTCATTTAACATCGCATTGATTGTTTCGATTACTTCGGGCAGTTGTGTTATATCTATTTTTGACAAAACAAACTGCCCCTTTCATCGAATTATGAAACAAAGGAATGATATGCAAATATGAAAATCACTACTCTACCACTACCATATTATATAATAACACAATATATTGTATTGTCAAAGGTTATT
>JAGHTC010000008.1 GCA_018065465.1 Candidatus Ruminococcus equi | reverse complement strand
ATACTAGAATTATATATTTACCGTTATCGTAATTTTCTGCTTTTGCGACTATATTAGGCGACAAGGTGCAAGTACGCAAATCGGCAAGGAGTTTTTCGCTGTCTTTCTCATCTACACTTATAAGAAGTCCGCCCGAAGTTTGGGGATCAAAAAGGACATCCTGAATATATAAGGGCGTATCGCCCATATCAACATACTTTTCTGCGTATTCTCTGTTTCGGTACATTCCTTCAGGCAAAATACCCATTTTTGCAAAATCGTATGTACCGTTAATGACTTCGATATTTTCGGTAAAAAGATTTATTTTTACATTGCTTCCCTGTGCCATTTCCAAGAGGTGACCGAGCATCGAAAATCCTGTTACATCGGTACAGGCGTGAACATCGTATTTACTCATACATTCACAGGCGGATTTGTTGAGAAAAGTCATAGTTTCTATTGCTTTATCAACACTTTCTTTTTCTGCTATTCCTGCTTTCATTGCGGTGGTGATTATGCCTATTCCGAGAGGTTTTGTATATATCAAAACATCGCCCTCTTTAACGCCCGAATTAGTCAGCATTTTCTTTGGGTTTACAAAACCGGTTACGGTCAAGCCGTATTTCGGCTCATCATCATAAATTGAATGACCGCCCGAAATTACTGCTCCCGCTTCGTAAACTTTGTCATATCCGCCTTTTAGAATTTTTCTCACGGTTTCTTTGTCCATATCTTTCGGTATGCACATAACATTCAAAGCGAATTTCGGCGTTGCACCCATAGCGTAAATATCGGACAAAGCGTTTGTTGCGGCTATCTGCCCGAAAATATAGGGGTCGTCTGCTATTGGCGGGAAAAAGTCAACGGTCTGCACTACTGCCAAATCGTCGCTGATTTTATATACACAGGCATCGTCGCTTTTATCAAAGCCAACAAGCAGATTTTCGTCATAATTTACTTTTAAATCGCCTAATAATTTTGAGAGAGTTCCTGCGCCGACTTTTGCTCCGCATCCGGAACAGGAAGAAAGTTTTGTCAATTTACATTCATTTTCCATATTGCCCTCCCTGATACAAAGAAAGACAGGCTTCAAGCACTCCGCCACCAACGGCTAAAGCCTTATCCGAGGCAGTGTAGCAATGCTCTTTTTCACACCGCGGGTCTACATCTCCGCTTTTCATACCTTTTGTGACTTTGATACCATCATTTAAAATTCCACGCAAAATACCGTCTACATTCGCAACAACTTTTTCACCGTCAACAAATGCAACCGTCTGCCCTTTTTCTACCCTATCGCCTATTTTACAAATCGGGGTGAAAATTCCGTCTTTCGGACTGCGGATAATTCTGTCGGCACTATGACCGCCGATATCCCCGGGGACTCCTGTGTTTTCTATTGCTGTGCCCTCGTAATAAACCCTGCCGAGATAATGCCCGCGCAAAGTTTCGACAACGGCATGGCAATCGACATTTGCGGTAAAGCCGGGGCCGACACCGATAACAACGGGTGCGTCTGTTATTTTTGTACCGATATTGCGTTTTGCAAGTATTGCATCGACTACGAAATCGGGTTTCAGCATCTTTATACAATCGGCATTTTCGTCACATAAAACGGCAATATTATTCTTACAAAGAATTTTAATCGCCGATGTTACATCTTCGGCATACTCTGCTGTAATGCCCTCTATCGTCATACTCTTTTTCTGTGTTGCATTCGAAAAACAGACCGTGTTTCTTATTGATGTAGGATGCTTTATATCGGTCATTACTATATCAAATTTTGCTCTGTAGAGCCTTGTTGCGATACCGCTTGCGATATCGCCTGCTCCTTTGATTACTGCAAGCATATTGTACCTTTCTTTAGTGAACTTATTACTGTTTTTTGTATCAGCATTTTTGAGAGTTTATTTGCATTTTCTATATCTATTTCGCCGTCCGCTTTGTTTATCAAAATCATATCGGCGAGATGTTCTTTTTCTATAACTTTTTTTATCATTTCCAAAGTGACAAAATCAGTTAATTTACATCCACATATATCGCAGAAAATTTCCGGTCGGTGGACCATATCTTCTACCCTTTTGTTTACTGCGTCAATACCGACTACTAAAATGGTTTTGTCACTTTCTTTTACAATAACCGGTTCAAAATCCGCATGCGCTTTTAGCGGAAGATTTTTGCTTCCGTCTGCTTCGACAAGCACATAGTCGGCAAGCCGTTTTAATTCTACAAAAGAAATATCGGGTTTTGACAACTTACCGTTTTCGGATACATTTCCGATACAAACTGCGTTTGTTTTTTCAAGCGATTTTCGCACATCTTCGAAGGTAGGATTTTTCAAAACGCAAAAATCATCGAACGGAAAAATGTGCGTAGTTGTTGTGATAATCACTTTGTTGTTGGCAGAGAGTTCTTTTGCCAAAGTGTTTATCAGCGTGGTTTTTCCGCCCGAACCGATTATTGATGTTATTCCTTTTTCTATTCCGAGAATTTCGTAAAATTTCATTGTTGTACTTATAAAAATATAACGCTCTCAAAAATTTTGTCAACGCCGAAACGCTGACAAAAAATCTAAAGCCAAGAAAAATGTTCGTCAAATTTTTGTTTACAAAAATCGTTAAGTTCGCACTCACAATCGCGATACTCTTTTATTAATCTCAGCGCGTCATCGGAGAGGATTGCACCGCCACCGAAAGCCCCGCCTGTTTTTGATACAAGCAAGGTTGAGCCTAGCTCTTTTTCGGCACGCTTTATGATGTTAAACGCCTTTGAATATGCCATATCAATGCTGAGAGATGCTTTGCGCAAAGAGCCGAGTTCCCGTACTTTTTCAAGCAAAATGATAACACCGGGACCTACACATTTTTCGTCGGTATAGAGCTGCAAAGTGAGTTTTGGATGGAGTTTGCTCATACTGTTTTACCAAGTCGTTTATCAAGAGTTTTTCTGACGGCTCGGAAGATATTTTCGTATCCTGTGCAACGGCAAAGATGTCCCGACAAAAGTTTTCTTAATTCTTCATCAGAATAATCTCTACCGGATTCCAAAATCTCGACAGCCGTCATAATAAAGCCGGGTGTACAAAAACCACACTGAACTGCGGATTCATCAATAAACGCCTGTTGAATATCGGATAACTCGCCGTCTTCGGAAAGCAAGCCTTCTACTGTGCGGATATTTTTGCCGTCTGCCCAAATGGCAAGATAGATACAGGAGTTAAAGCACTCGCCGTCTATCAAAACATTACACGCTCCGCATTCGCCGACTTCACAACCTTTTTTTACGGAAGTCATTCGGTAGTCATTTCTAAGCATATCGGTAAGAGATGCCCTGACATCGACCATTGTTTCAACCTGTTTGCCGTTTAGGGTAAATTTTACAAGTTTATATTCAGCCATCGAGTTCACCTCCCGCAAGTTCTACGCATTTTGTAATAGCACGCTTTGCAAGTTCGGTTGCCAAATGCTGACGAAACGCCTTTGATGCACGCCAAGAATCACGAGGAGTTACATCGTTCAAAACTGTCTTTGAAAACTCTTCTATATTGTCAGATGTAACTGCTTTTCCCTTGATAAATGCTTCGGCTGATTTTGCTCTCATCGGGATAGGTCCCGCTACACCATAGGCAATTCGTACATCTTCAAAAGTCTTTTTGTCTGCGCTTAATTTTACATTTACCGAGCAACCTGTTGTTGCTATATCCATAGCGTTACGCATAGCGTATTTGATATAATGTCCGACATAGCCATCATAGTTCTTTTTTGGAATTATAATATGCGTTTGGATTTCGTCTTCTTTAATATCGACAGTACCCGCTTTGATATAAAAATCAGAGATAGGTATTACTCTTTTGCCCGATTGTCCTGTAAGTTCAACAAGGGCGTCCCATGCAAAGAGTGTTGATGCGGAATCGGCAGATGTAACACCGTTGCAGGTATTTCCGCCGATAGTACCGATATTTCTTATTTGAGGTCCGCCTACCATATCGACAGCCTCGCCGAGAACATTGATATATTTTTGAATAATCGGGTCTTTTGTAATATGCGAAAAACTTGTAAGTGAGCCGATATAAATATCGCCGTTGTCGGCAAGTGTTACTCCGCGGATTTCGTCAAGAGCATATATGCTTATGAGTTCTTTTCCGGCGCGTCTGCCTTCACGAATTTGCACCAAAACATCGGAGCCACCTGCTAATATTTCTGCATCTTTATGCTCTACCCTAAGTCTTACGGCATCTTCTACCGATTTTGCTTCATAGAGCGCTTTTATATCATACATAGTAACTCCTCCTTAAATCAGATTTGCTTTTGAAAACTCTTCAAACATAACATGAGGAGTAATCGGAATTTTGTTTATCGAAACGCCTGTTGCACAAAGGATGGCATTTCTAATAGCGGGTGCAACGGGACAGGTCGGAGGCTCTCCAAGACCTTTTGTGCCAAACGGTGAAGTGGGCTCGGGATTCTCGACAAACTCGGCTTTCAAATTCGGATGGTCCATAAAGGTAGAAAGTTTGTAGTCGAGAAGGTTATTGTTCAGCACTCTGCCTGTTTTTGCATCGAAAAGTTCCTGTTCGGATAAAGCGTAACCGATACCCATTGACATACCGCCGTGTACCTGTGCTTCTGCAAGTGCGGGGTTGATAAGGCGACCGCAGTCGTGAACATTTATGATATTGAGCAATTTACATTTGCAAGCGGAAATATCAACTTCAACTTCTGCAAAACAGCAACCGAATGAATAAGCGTTGCTCTTTACCTGCGCTGTGCTTTCGGCTGTAAGGTGCTGTGAATCTACCGTGCTGTAAAGTGCGGTTGTACAAAGTTCACTTAATGTCATCAGAATTTCTTTATTCTGCTTATTTACTACATTACCGTTTTCAATATCAATTACATCTTGCGGCAACTCAAGGAGAGTGCCGGCATATTTCAAGATGCGGTCTTTGAGCAGTCCTGCTGTTTGATTAATAGCAAAACCGAACGCATAAGTCTGGCGTGAACCGTAAGCGCCTGTACCAAACGGAGTAATGTCGGTATCCTGACTCGACATAACATAAACTTTTTCAAGCGGAATTGACAAGGCTTCGGCAGTCATCTGGGCTATTGCTGTGTCTGCGCCCTGACCTATTTCGGTTTCACCGACTTGCACCTGAACAGAGCCGTCCTGGTTCATTACCATACGGCAGGAAGATACCTCAATACTGATAGGCCATACGCCTGTATTATACCAAAATACGGCAAAGCCGATACCTTTTCTGACATTTCCTGTCTGGTTTTTATATTCTTCGACTTTTCTGTCGTAATCAATCTCTTTCTTTGCTTTATCAATACATTGATTGAAGGTATCAAAGAAGTTGACATTTTTTGAAAAATTATCTTTGTAGCCGACGGGCATAAGATTCTTTCGCCTTAATTCAATCGGAGAAATGCCGAGTGCTTTTGCTATATCGTCAATCTGGCTTTCGACGGCAAACATAGCCTGCGGAATACCATAGCCACGCATAGCACCTGCAACAGGACGGTTGGTAAAGACTGTATAAGCGTCGGACTCAACATTTTCGCAGGGATAAAGTTGATGGAAACAGCCCATACCTTTTGCGGCAACAGAATGTCCGTGGGAAGCGTATGCACCTTGGTTTGAAAAAGACTCAAGTTTTCGAGCAACGAATGTGCCGTCGGGTCTTGTGTAAGTAATAATATGGCTTCTTATACTGTGGCGTACTCGGTTAGAAACAAAAGTTTCTTCACGCGATACATCGAGTTTTACAAGATGGCCGCCTACAACGGTTGTAAGATAAGCGCACAAAGGCTCATACAAAGCGTCTTGCTTATTGCCGAAGCCTCCGCCTATGTAGGGTTTTATTATCCTAATTTTACCCCAATCTACGCCAAGTGCCTGACCTACTATTCTGCGGACAATATGCGGGATTTGGGTTGAAGATACAACGGTGATTTTGCCCGATTCCTCTTTTGCGTAGCAGATAAAATTTTCGATATGACAATGCTGAACTGTCGGAGTGTCGTACCAGTTATCAAACTTGATAAGGCCTTCTTCTTTTATCGCTTCATCAAAATTTCCGAAGCGGTTGGAAGTATGACTTAAAATATTGTTTTTGTAGTTTTTGTGAAGCAGGGGTGCACCGTCTTTCATCGCTTCTTTAACATCCAAAACGACGGGATATTCTTCATACTCAACCTTGATTTTTCGAACAGCCTGCGCTGCCGCAACTTCATTTTCGGCAATAACTACTGCGATATCGTCGCCGTAGAACCGCGGTCTGTCGGTTAAGAGCAATCTGTCACAAACATCCTGGTGGGCTTCGTCAACAGACCAAGGGTGTCCTGCTGTGGGAAAATAATTTTTCGGCACATCAAAGCAGGTTACGATTTTTACTACCCCTTCGATATTCTCTGCCTCACTTGTATCAATAGAAAGTACCTTTCCGTTTGCAACGGTGGAGTGAAGAATTTTTGCAATATACGCACTTTTGTCGCACAAATCGTCGGTATATTTGGCTCTTCCTGTTACTTTATCAAAGGCATCTATTCTTTTTACACTTTTGCCTACTGCCATAAGGCATTACCTCCATTGAGAAAAGCATACACTTTCTCATAGTATTTTAGCAATTATA
>JAGHTC010000042.1 GCA_018065465.1 Candidatus Ruminococcus equi | reverse complement strand
ATGTAATACATTATATAGGGTGGTGCTATTATGGACAACAAATATATTATTACCATTGCAAGGCAATTCGGCTCCGGCGGTAGGGCTATCGGTCAGAAACTTGCAGAAAAACTCGGCATTGATTTTTACGACAAGGAACTGATTTCACTTGCCGCTAAAGAAAGCGGAATTAACCCCGAGGTTTTTGAGTCTGTTGATGAAAAGGCTGCGAACTCTTTGCTCTACTCTCTTTCGATGGGCTTGTACAGTTTCTCAAGCGGATTTTCTGCTATGGGTGATTTGCCTGTTAACGACAAACTGTATATACTGCAGCACAAAATCATTCGTGACCTTGCGGCAAAAGGTCCATGCGTTATTGTCGGAAGATGTGCAGACTACATTCTAAAAGACCACGACAGATGTATTTCTGTATTTATTCACGCTAATATGGAATACAGAAAAACCCGCGCTGTTGAAGTTCACAACATCGACAAAGACAGAGCCGAGCATATCATTAACAGAACGGACAAGTCGAGAGCAAACTACTACAGTTTTTATTCGGGACAAAAATGGGGACTCGCAGAAAACTATAACCTCTGTGTTGACTCATCAAAACTTTCGGAAGACCAAATTGTTGACCTCATCATTTCCTATCTCGAAATTAAAGACAAATAATATGAAGCGACTGCTGATTGAAAGATTTTCAGCAGTCGCTTTTTTGTATGCCCCTAAAAACGAATCGAGGGCACTTTTGCAAAATTCTCTATACTATATATATTATCAATTTGAGTTATCTATTACCGTAAGGGGGTCGATGAGTCTGTCACCGACTTTTATTTCAACATGGATATGCGGTTCGTCTTCACATTCGCAGGGGATTTGTGATACTGTTCCTAATACATCGCCTTGGGAAATTTCGTCTTTCATTTTTACATTAGTGTTTGAATCAAGACCGCAATATATTACCGTGAAATCTTTTGAATCAACCATAACGATAACTCCGTACATCTCGGAAAAAGAGATACTCGACACAACGCCGTCGCTCATTGCATATACATTCTCGCCGATTTCAGCAGCAAAATCACAGCCGGTATGGGCTCGGTAATCCTGCATCGTTTTGCTGTATACCGCGTTTTCGCTGTACTGCTTCAAGACACTCTGATTTTTTATCGGACAAATAAGGCTTTCTTCAACTTTCAAAACGGCTTGCAGAGAATTAAGTTCCGACTGCATATCGGCATTTTCTGTCGGTGAAGATGAGTTTTCATATATAGTTATGCTTTTTGACTTTTTCTCCTCGGTGGGAGTTTCTACTATCTCCGACGGTGTTGCATCGTTTACCGTGCTTACTTCTTTCATTACATCCTGTACTGTTTCTTCAACAAGGGTTGCTGAAACATCTTTATCATCCGCTGATGAAATATAGTCACTCACGGAGGTATATGCCGACCACACGGCAAGTCCGACTGCAACAAGACATATTGACAGGGCAACATAAAAACCTGTTCGTGATGTATTACTCTTATGTTTATATTTCTTCATAATAACGCCTCCGATTTTATTATGAGCGAGGCTGACAAATATATTCAGATGTTCAAAAATTTTCTGTTACTGTGCTAAATAAGACAATTCACATTGACAGTATAAGTTTTGCTATGGTACAATTTTCCACAGAAAAGAGGCGTATTATGCGAGTACTATCAAATATACAACCCGAAAAAGTTTTTTACTATTTTGAAGAAATCTGCAACATCCCCCACGGCTCGGGAAACCTACTGCAAATTAGCAACTATCTTGTTGACTTTGCAAAGGAACACAACCTCAAATACCGCAAAGATAAAAAGCAAAATGTTGTCATCTTCAAAGACGGTACAAAAGGATATGAAAACAGCGAGGCTGTTATTCTTCAGGGGCATATGGATATGGTGTGCGAAAAGGCACCCGGCTGCACAAAAGATATGCAAAAAGAAGGACTTGACCTTTGTACGGAAAACGGTACGATTTTTGCAAAAGGAACAACGCTCGGCGGTGATGACGGAATTGCTGTTGCGTATATACTTGCGATACTTTCATCAAACGATATCGAACACCCTCCGATTGAAGCAATTTTCACAACAGATGAAGAAACAGGAATGTTCGGTGCAACTTTTCTTGATACAAGCGATTTGAAAGCAAAGACTTTGCTCAATATTGACTCGGAAGTTGAAGGCGTTTTTACGGTTGGCTGTGCGGGCGGAGTTGAAGCAAAATGTACTTTGCCGATAAAAAGAGAAGACTATAACGGAACGCCGCTGAAAATTACCGTCAGCGGACTTTTGGGCGGACATTCGGGTGTTGAAATCGACAAAGGCAGAGCAAACGCAAATATGGTTTTGTCGAGGATATTAAATAAAATCTCACTTGAACAAGATATAAGGATATCGGAGCTTTTTGGCGGGCTGAAAGTCAACGCTATTCCGAACAACTCGACTGCTGTTATTCTTTGCAAAAACGCTGAAAAAATAAATACCATTTGCGAAGAACTTGACAGAGCACTTTCAAGCGAATACGACAAAACGGACAACGGCATTACTATTTCGGTATTACCCTGTGAATATGAAAAACCGTTTGACGAAAAATCGACACAGGCGGTTATCTCCCTGCTGTCGGCTTTGCCAAACGGAATTATAGATATGAGTTTTGATATTGACGGACTTGTTGAAACTTCGCTCAATCTCGGAATTATGAGCACAGATGAAAACACCTTTGTCACAAAGTACAATATTCGTTCAAATGTTGAATCAAAAAAGAATATGCTCGTGCAAAGGATTTCGGCTATAATGAAATATTTCGACGGAAAGTTTGAAACTTACGGCGACTATCCGTCGTGGGAGTTTTCCGAAAACTCGAAACTTCTAAACATTATGTCCGATGTATATAGTGAGCAATACGGAAATGCGCCGAAAATCGAAACTATTCACGCAGGACTTGAATGCGGAATATTCGCAGGAAAAATCAAGGGGCTTGACTGCGTTTCAATCGGTCCCGATATCACGGATATTCATACTTACAACGAAAAGTTGCATATAAAGTCAGTTGGGCGAACTTGGGAACTTATACTCGAAACGCTCAAAAGATTAAAATAAAAAAGCACTTGCAATTTACTTTTGTTTGTGATAAAGTATGTGGGTACGGAGGCTTAGCTCAGCTGGTTAGAGTACCTGCTTGACGTGCAGGGGGTCATTGGTTCGATTCCAATAGTCTCCACCAACAAAAAAGTCCCTTTTGTCAGATGACAAAAGGGACTTTTTTGAACGATGTGTTCCGCAAGCGGAACGTGATGTGCTTTTCAGCGTGATGTTTGACTTCGTCAAGTGATGTGCCTATCGGCGTTTTGAAACATATCA
>JAGHTC010000004.1 GCA_018065465.1 Candidatus Ruminococcus equi | reverse complement strand
TGGATTTTTATGAAATTACGAAGATTATTGTCATTCGTTATGGTACTCGTAATGCTTGCTTCCTGTGTAAGCTTTGCGGCAGCAGCGTATGATGATGATTTGGCACAAACATCCTACTACAATCAGGATTATCTCGAAGATGTTGCCGCAAAGGCAAAGGGCGTTAATGACCTTGGCTGCACATATTCGAAAGACTCCACAACTTGGAAGGTTTGGTCGCCTGTAGCGACAAATGTAATGCTCAAACTCTACAACACCGGTACAGATATCGAATCCGGTGCGGGCAGTGCAGGAGCATTTGCTATGAAAAAGGACGCAAGCACAGGCGTTTGGTCACTTACAATGTCAGGTGACTACAAAAACAAATACTACACCTATGTTTTGACGATTGACGGCGAAACAAAGGAAACACAAGACCCGTATTCAAAGGCAGTCGGCGCAAACGGCGACCGCTCAATGGTCTGTGACCTTCAGTCTACTAACCCCGACGGTTGGGAAAACGACAAGCACGTTCTCTTTGACAACCCCGGCGAAGCAGTAGTATGGGAAGTTCATGTTCGTGACTTTTCTATTGATGTATCATCAGGCGTCAGCGAAGAAAACAGAGGTAAATACCTTGCGTTTACAGAAGGCAACACTACCGTAGACGGAAAAGGTAAAGTTGCTACCTGTGTTGACTATCTTGTTGAACACGGTGTAAACTGCGTACAACTTATGCCTATTGCCGACTTTGCATCTATTGATGAAACCGACAAGGCAGAAAATGCTCGTAACTGGGGCTACGACTCAAAGAACTTCAACGTTCCCGACGGTGCGTACGCTTCCGACCCATATGACGGTAATGTAAGAATCAAAGAGTACAAAATGCTCATTCAAGCTCTGCACGACAGAGGCATTTCCGTTGTAATGGACGTTGTTTACAACCATACATTCGTTCTCGAAGGCTCTGCTCTTTCGATGACCGTTCCGAAGTATTACTACAGAATGTCGAACAATACCGACTACTGTGACGGTTCAGGTCTCGGAAATGTTTTGTCAACAGAGAAAACAATGACAAGAAAATATATCCTTGAATCCATAAAATACTGGGCAAATGAATATCATGTTGATGGTTTCCGTTTTGACCTTATGGGCTGTATCGATGTTCCGACAATGAACAACATCCGTTCCGAACTCGACAAAATCAGCACAAAGATTCTCATGTACGGCGAGCCTTGGATAGGCGGCAGCAACAATGGTATTTCAAACGGTTCAACAACCGCTAACTTCTCACAGCTTAATTCCAGAATAGGCGGATTTAACGAGGCTTATTCCGACGGAATGAAGGGCGACCACGGCAGTGCTAAAAAAGCAGGCTTTGTCGGTGGCGGTACTGATTCGGAAGTTCTTAACGCAGCAAGCGGTAAGTCTTCAAAGCTTTCCGGTGCGGTTACTCAGCTTGTAAACTACACCGACAACCACGACAACCTCTGTATGTTTGATAAAATTCTTGCAGTAAACGGCAAGATTACAGCCGGCGAAGACAGCAAGGACTTATATACTAAGAATAAAGCAGGCGTTAATAACCCCGGTGAGCCTTCCTTAAGTCAGATGAAACTCGGTCTTACATCTGCTTTGACAACTCAGGGTATACCCTTTACTCTTGCAGGTACAGAGTTCTGCCGTACAAAATACGGTGACGGAAACTCCTATCGTACCCCCGATAATATGAACGCTATCGATTGGACAAGAGCACAGACTTATTCCGAAGTATCCGATTATTATGCAGGTCTTGCCGCTATCCGTAAGGCTTTCGCAGGATTCACAGGTTCAACAGCAACTTCTATTTCAACCATTTCCGGTTGCACAGCATACAAGATTACAAAATCCGCAACAGGCAAGTGGAACACTTTGATTGTTGCTTTGAATAACACTTCATCTGCAAAAACTATCAGCTGTTCAGGTAACTGGGTTGTTGTTGCAAACGGCAAGAAAGCAGGCACAGCAAGCTTGGGTACAGCATCAGGTTCGTATTCCGTTCCCGCTTACTCGGGAGTTGTTCTTGTTGATTCTACTTCATTCAACAATTATATTCAGCCGAAATACGGCACAGCATCACTCACAGTAGAACACTACACCCGTGACAGCAAAGACGGTTCATATTCGAAAGTTAAAACTCAGACTGCAAAATATCGTGACGGTCAGACATACAGAGCATCAAAAGATATCTCTATTCTTTTCGACCACGATTTTGACAAGTTTGATTCAACAACAGGTGCTATCTCCGGTATTGCAAAACAGGGCGATAACATCACAGTAAAATTCTACTACACAAGAAATATCAAGTCGAATTACCTGACTGTAAACTTCCTCGATTCTTCGACAAGTGCACCTGTAAAATACAGACTTAAATTTAGACTCAAAGACGGCGCACCGTTCTCAATTCCGGTTACAGAAGTTCAAGGTTATGAGCTTGATGCGTCTAAATATCCCGGCGGTTCCATCGGTACATTCGATGCCAGTAAGGAACTCTCATTTAACTACTACTACAAACCGCTGACAAACGACAGCACTATTGTTCACTACTATAACTCCAGGGGCTGGGGTGCAGTTTGTATCTATGCTTACTACTCAACTGCCGACGGTATTGTCGAGCCTGTCGGTCCGTGGACAAAGAATACTCGTATGACAAGAGATGCAAAACTTGGAGACGGCTGGTTTACATACACAGTTCCGTCAACAAGTTTCTATGTAATGTTCCACCCGGCTAACGGTACAGGTCAAGACCCGGGCGCAGGTGAACAGGGTTATCCCGTATCCGGCGAAGCATGGATTAAAGACAGAATAGTTACATTTAACTGTTCTATCGTAACAAGCCATATTGACTTAAAAACAGGTAAACAACTTGCAAAAGACGAAGTCAAGAACTACACAAATGTAAGCTCAAGTGCTATCTACACAACCTCTCCGAGAAGAGATTTGGGCGACTATGTTACTCCGTCAAATGCATCGGGCTTCTATAAAGCCGGTGTTACAAATGTTGTTTATCTCTACACCGAGAGAGAAGGCCCCGACAGACTGCTCTACGGTGACTCCGACCTCGATACACATGTAACTATCGTTGATGCTACTTATGTTCAGCAGAAACTTGCCGGAATTCGTGAATTCTCCGAAGATGCGATGACCGTTTCCGATTGTGATAACGACGGAAAGGTTACCATCGTAGATGCAACCTTTATCCAGCGTTATCTTGCACAGATTGAAACTCCCGGTTCAAGGGTTGGCAAATATGTTGACGAGCCCAGCGGTGAGCATACATTCGCAGAGTTTGTTGAAAAGTACAACGAACTTACCGAAGAAATGAAGAAGTATCCCGAATCCGTATATGGTGATAATGAGTATTATATCGCAGCCAAGAACGCTGTTGATACATACAAAGCATTGACAATGAACCCCGGTGCAACACCTGAGGAAATCGACAAGGGCTACACCGACTGTGATAACGCTATTAAAGGACTTAGTAACTTAGAGCCTTACGACCCGACAGACCCGACACAGGGTGGAAGTATCACACTCTACTTTACAAATAACAAGCATTGGTCAAATGTTTACGGCTATATGTGGAAAGATGGCTCAGAAGGTACATGGCCGGGTGAACCGCTTACTTATGTAGGTGATAACGACTACGGCGAAGGCATCTACTCTGTATATGTTGACTTTGCAAATGCCGATTACATTATCTTCAATGACGGCGATTCAGGAAAGACTGTTGACATCCCACTCACACCATCAATGCAAAACGGTATTTACTGTACCGATATACAAGCAGAAGACGGCGGTTATGAAGTCGGCTTCTACGATTACTCAGGTGGCGGTGAAGACCCGACAATTCCTCCGGTATACAGCGGTACCGTTTATCTTGAACCGTCTATCTGGAATGTTGACGGTGCAAGATTCTCTGCGTATTTCTTCAATGGAGCAGGCGATCCTGTTTGGGTAAGTATGAAATTTGTTTCGAGCGGAAGATATTCAGCAGATGTTCCCGATGGATATTCAAGCGTTATCTTCTGCCGTATGAACGGTGCAACAACCGAGAATACATGGGAGAACAAATGGAACCAGACCGATGACCTGTCTGTACAGGATGGTACATACCATATCACCGATTGGGGCGATATGGGCGGTAATTCACCCGGATATTGGGACTAACGGTTTCTGAAAACTAAATACTAATAACTAAAAATGCTGAGGCGAGAAATCGTCTCAGCATTTTGCTATTCTATCAACCTAAACTATCCTTATTGACACTATTTATTTATATGTATAAACAAATTGTTGATACCATAGATATTTACATAATTAACATCTGAAGAATACTTCATAATTTTATATATGCCATGATTTTCGTATGATTTATCCGAAGAGTGTTGATTATGGTAATCTACAGGATCAAACAAACGACCATTGTCTTTTAAAGTTATCGTAACATTCTTATTTTTTTCTGCGATTATTCTGACAATCAGAAAAGCTTTCTTTTTGGGTTTATGAGAGTGCTCGAAATAATTTTCTGTTGCTTCTTTAATGCAAATGTTAATTGAATCACTTTTTTCTTTAGAAAAATTGTGTTGTTTGCAAAAATCGTTAACTTGTTCAAATAGTTGTTTCTGTTGATCGATGTTATCAATCTTTTCTTCTATTATATCTTCTTTCTCTACTATAAAACTCTTTGGTAATGCCATTATGTCTTTAAATGAACGTAAAGGCCGTTTGTTTATACGCATTGCATAACAAATCATAAATAATATAGAAAAAACATCTGTAGCAATATAAGCAAACCACAATCCTATATCTCCGAAAAGCCATACTAATGTTAATAAAGATATTATGAAAAATAAAAACTGACAAAAAATATTGCTTAACATCGGAATACGCTTGTTCGGTCCGCTTTGATAAAACTTTGATAATGTGTTTTCAATCGCGTGAATCGGCACGCTAATGCCTAATATAATAACTGCCCGTAAAGCAACTTCATAAACACTCTCTCCCTTGGATTCAGGCAAAAATAAATATACCAAAAAAGGAGAAAGCAAAATCATTATTATAGATGCAATTGAAGATAATATTAAAATAAATTTTAAGGAATATTTAAGTGCCGAATAGCATCCTTCGCTGTTTTTTTCTCCGTGAAAAGCTCCGGAAATCAATAAAACCAAATCACCGGATGCTGCTATAATAAATCCTGCCAACATTCCGGATTGTGATCTAATGGATAAAGCAGCCATTACATCTACAGAGCCAAAAAATAATATAAGATAATTTAAAAACAGTGATGTAGTTACGGCGCAAATCTTTTTTACTATAGAATTAATACCCGCCGAAGCAACGCCTATCATTTCTTTAGAAACCATAGACAACCTTAAAGGTATCATTTTATGTTTTGACAGAAAATGAGTTAAAAGAATAAGTGTAACACAAAAATAAGAAACCGAAGAGGCTAAGCCGATACCAAATATGCCCATATCCAAACTTAAAGCAACTATATCAAGAATAATATTCAAAACAGCACATATTGCTATTGCGACAATTGTTCGCTTTTCATCACCTGTTAAACTAAGTAAAGAGATTAGTAAAGGATTTATCATATATGGTAAAGTAGCAAAAGATAATCCTCTTAGATACTCCGAAGCCTCGGGGTGAATATTCCCCAGATTGTCTTTTGCGCCCATTAATACTGTAAGTTTATCAGAATATGTATAAGAAGCAAACATGAATATTGTGCCTAAAATTATCATAACAAATAAAGTTTGTGAAAACAGATTCTTTGCTTCTTTTAGGCTTCCTTTTCCAAAAGCAGCACTACATTGAATCCGAAAACCTACAACTATAAAAGCAAATAGAGATGCTATGTTCCAAAAAGGAGACACAAGAGATTGAGCAGCAAGTGCGTTTTCGCCTAAAAATTCTCCTACTAACACACCATCAACGAAGGAGGCAACAACAATTGCAAATTCATTGGCTAAAAACACAATAAATAATCTGCTGTATATATTGGAAATAACGCCTTTCCAAATGTCTTTATTCTTTTTATTTTTCGCCAAAATTCCTAAATACATTGATTTCCACTTTCTGTTTCTAAAAAATATAAAAATAGAGTAAGCGCAAGCATATCTGCGCATCCTCCGGGGGAAAAACTGTTATCTATAAATTTTTCATTAAATTGATTGACTTTATCTGCAGATACCACATCTGCTTTTTTTAATTCATCGGAAATTTCTGCTATTAGTTTTTTTCTCATTGCATGATTTTGTTTTGAAACAATACAAGTATCATCTAATATTGTAATAAAATTTAACAATACTGAATATCCTGCTTCGTTTAAAGAATATCCTTTTTTTAATGCATCGTGCAAAATTGGCAAACCGACAGAAATAACTATTGGAAAACCGGATTCTGCTTGACCTCTAATCCCTGTAATCCCATATTCTTTATATAGTTTTTCTCCGTTAGTCATTGTGGCTTGGCTTTTTGAAATATTCTCCAATTCCTCTTTAACTATACCTTTTGTCATTTTTTTGCATTCATTTAAAATTTTCTTGGGATTATTCCACTGCGTTCTGGGAAGTCTTCCTAAGGCACCACAAACAAGGCCCAAAGAAAAAATTGCACCTTTATGTGTGTTTATACCATTTGTGGCTTTAAACATCTTTTTTTCTGCCTTAATTCCAATCTTGCGCAATTTCGACATTGTTGTTTTTGGAGTAGAAGTTGCAGTGCTTCTTCCGCATTTTATAAAGTCTTCAAAACAAGAAAAAAGCGCACATGAACTGCTGACAAATGTGAAAATATCCATATCATTATGTATACCGCTATTTGCACAATCAACCAAACCGGGTTTTGGAGTTATGCAAACTTCATACAATAAAGATCTGGTAGCAAGTTCTGCACCAAATCGCACATCATTAATATTGACTTTACAGTTATTTTTATAGCTTACTTCCATAATGGTGCCGCCTCGCTTTTAATCTCACATTCCTATATGTATATGGCACAACGGTTACCGATTTTCATAATATCACAAAACGAAGGATTGTCAAGCAAGTGCAACACTTTTCAAAAGTGCACTCTTTTATCGAACAAAGCGCAGTTTTCAGCATATTATGTATTGTCGGCAAGAACCGACAAAAAGGAGTAATTTTCTTGATAAATTCTGATGTAATGCAGGAGTACGGTATCTCACCGCTTCCGAAAGATACGGTAGACGGTATGGCTTATGTGCCTTTCCAGTCACATTCTCCTGCGACCTATCATCCCATACAGGGATTTGAAAACGGTACAATGTTCAAAAGTTTGAACAAACCGTTTTTCGGCAAAGATTGTGATGGTGATACAGTATGACCGAGCGAGAAATCCTGCTGAAAAAAATATCAACCTATAAGTTTGCTATAATTGACATTCAACTTTTTTTGGATACTCATCCCGATGACAAAAGCATGCTCAACAAGTTGAATGAATATAAGAAAACAGTAACCCCTCTTGTCAGGGAATACGAAACAAAATTCGGTCCTCTGAAAAAATCTGATGAAAACAATAACACATGGCTTTGGGTGAAGAACCCGTGGCCTTGGGATACGGAGGATGAAAAATAATGTTTGTATACGAAAAACAACTTCAATATCCGGTAAAGATAAAGATAACTAACCCCGCACTTGCAAAGTTGATAATCAGCCAGTACGGCGGACCTGACGGCGAGCTGGGTGCTTCGCTTCGCTATTTATCCCAGCGATTTTCAATGCCGTTGCCTGAACTCAAGGCAACGCTTACAGATATCGGCACCGAAGAACTCGGGCACCTTGAAATGATAGGTGCAATCGTTTATCAACTGACAAAGGACCTGAATGAAAAGCAGATAAAAGAAGCGGGCTTTGACCAGTATTTTGTAGACCACACAGCGGGAATTTATCCGTCATCCGCTGCGGGAGTGCCGTTTACAGCAGCCTATATTGAGTCGAAAGGCGACCCGATAACCGACCTCCATGAAGACCTTGCTGCAGAGCAAAAGGCTCGAACGACCTATGATAATATTATAAGGTTCTGTGACGACCCCGATGTACTCGACCCGATAAGATTTTTGCGAGAAAGAGAAGTAGTTCACTACCAGCGTTTCGGCGAGAATCTCAGACTTTTAACCGACAAACTTGATTCAAAGAATTTCTACGCTTTCAACCCGTCATTTGACAAGGCGTGCTTTAAAAAAGCAAGGAACAGAAAACTCTGAAAATATGAAAAATTTTCTTTATGTGCAGAGTCGATTTTGACTCTGCACTTTTTGTGATTTTCGTTGATTTTTCCTATTTGTTGTGGTATACTTTATAATGCGAAAATTTATTTTGGGGTAATAGGATTTATTATTCTAAAACAGAAATTAGGTGATATAAATGATTGAAGTAAAAAATCTGACAAAAAAGTTTTCAAAAAACTTTATCGCCGTAAATGATACCTCGTGGGTAGCACCCGACGGAGCAATTACGGGATTTATCGGACCTAACGGCGCAGGAAAAACTACCACGCTGAGTATGATAACAGGTTCTCTAAAACCCGACAACGGCGAAATTTTGCTAAACGGTATTGACATAATGAAAAAACCGATTGAAGCAAAAATGCAGTTTGGTTTTGTATCTGATTCTCCCGACCACTTTTTAAGGCTCAAGGGAATAGAATATTTGAATTTTATGGCAGATGTCTATGGCGTTGATACAAAGACTAGAACCGATTTTATCGAGAATTATTCAAAGCGTTTCGGACTCTTTGATGCACTCAACAATACTATCCTGTCCTACTCACACGGTATGCGACAGAAAATGATGGTTTTGGGCTGTCTTATCCATAACCCGAAAATCTGGCTTTTGGATGAGCCGCTTTTAGGACTTGACCCCCAGTCTGCTTTTGAGTTAAAGCAAATGATGCGTGAACATTGCGACAAAGGAAACAGCGTTTTGTTTTCTACCCATGTTCTCGAAGTTGCCGAAAAACTCTGTGACAGAATAATCATCATAAAGCACGGGGTAATTCAGTTTACGGGAACGCTTACCGAACTCAAAGACCAATATCCCGGCGAAGACCTGGAAAACATCTTCCTGAAAATTACGGGTGATAACAATGAATAAGATTTTATTACTCACTAAGGTTTTGCGAAAATGCGAGAAAGGCGACAACGCCGGCAACAACAATCAAAACGGCGATGCGCAACTTCCTGTTTTGATAACTCTTGCAATCGCTTTGATTTTGGGAATGTATCTTCTCGGAAAGTATTTCGCGTCTGCACCTTTTGGTTTTGAATTTAGTAGAAGTCTTGTGTGCTCTTTCGTTTACTTTCTTGCGGGTACTACGGTTTTTATGTGGTCGCTGATACGCTTTGTAAACCGACTTTTTATGTCGTCGGATTTATCTGTGCTTACAACAATGCCGTTTTCATCGTCACAACTTGCAACGGTAAAGTTTATCAACACAGCCGGCTTTTTGTATATCGTTGCAGGCTTTATTATCGTACCTTTTTGTGTCGGCTACGGTATAGCGTCAAATGCACCGATTAGTTTTTATCTTACATCACTTATTGCGTTTGTTATTGTGCCGTTGTTTTCGCTCGGTATTGCCGGAACTTTGATTATCATTTTCTTTTCGATTTTCCGTTTTGCACGCAACAAGGATTTGATTACCTTTATCGGTATGGGCATATCATTTGCTTTTATGATACTTGTAATGTTTCTCAATTCAACTTCAACCGACGAACTGAAAAACTCACTTGAAACAATTATAAACGCAATAATGAAAGTTGTTTCAATTATACCCGTTATTCCGTTTTTGATAAAATTCTCAGAGAACTTCGATGTTTTGTCCCTTCTTATTGCCATACTGATTTCCAGCGCTTCTTTTTTACTGTATTACATAGTAGCAAAGTTTTTATACCTGAAAAGTGCTTTGTCGATAGTTGCTACATCATCAAGTGCAAAGAAACTTTCCGACAGCGATGTGCAGTCTGTATCAAAAAGAAATTCGGCAGTAAAGAGTTATGCAAAGAAAGATTTGATAATGGTAAGGCGTACACCCGCCTATTTGATTAACGGTTTTGTTATTCCGTTTTTGTGGCCGGTGCTGATGTTCTTGCCGATGATTTTACAAAACGGAGTTTCTGCCGACAATTCATTTATTGATGCGATGAGGAATACCGATTCTCCCGTGCATCTTCTGTACAGTATGATTGTGCCTTTTGTTGTTGCAATGTTTTCGGCGTTTTTCGTTTCGGGTATCAACATCATTGCCTTTTCATCAATTTCCCGTGAGGGCAAATCATTTGTATATATGAAGAACCTGCCGATGTCGTACAAAGACCAGATAAAGGCAAAACGAAATGCCTCTTTGTCTGTTGTGTTTATCACAAGCACAGTTTATACATTCATCATTTTGACTGTTATGTGTATTTTGGGCTGCGTGTCTTGGTTGTCGATAATTTTCGGTACGGTACTGAATTTCCTCTTGCTGATAATTTGCACCGATTTTTCGATTATTTCTTCCGTAAAGAGAGCAAATATCAGTTGGGAAAACGAAACCGAAATCACAAAAGGCGGTGTGCTTACCGGTGTGTATGTCGGTATTGCTCTTATAGGAACAGTAATATGTGGCGCAATAATCGGATTGCTGGCGTTTTTCGTGCTTAATATGTCGGCTGTTTTGATTATCGTTTTCTGCGTATTGCTTGTTGCCCTCTGTGCGTTTGTTACATACCGAACCGAAAAGCGTATGTACAGAAGAACAACAGAACTGCTAAAAGAAATGTAAAGTTGAGTTTGATACTATGGAAATTAAAAATAATAAAATATGGTCAAAATTTAAAAGCGTTTTTGTCAGCGACGAAGTTTTCAAAAAGAACGAGATAGAAGCAAATATTTTTGTTTCGGGTATTTTGCTGATTACTTATTTTGTAACAATACTTATATGTTTGCTTGATGTAATCGGACTTTTTGGTATTGGTATCGAGGTAATGCTCCCGATACTCGTAACGGCAACGGTATTTATTGTGCCGAGTGTAATTGTCTGCTATATATTCAAAGGTACGCAAACTTGGATGAAGTATCTTCTTATGTTTGTTTCCATAATAGTAGTGGCAAATATCGATGCACAGGTAAGTTATGCTATTGTGCTTATTATGATATTACCTCCGCTTTTGAGTTGCCGCTATTATTCACGAAAGTTTACGATAATGGTAGCGATAATAACTGCGTTGGTTTTCCTTGTTTCGACATCGGCGAGTGTCTTTGTCGGCTGGAAAGATGTAAATATGCTTACATTACCTTCCGGAACAGTTATCACAGTAACAACCGACATAGAGGAAGCACTTGAAGAAATGAATATCAGCCTTGTTCACTGGCTGACAGATACGCTGAAGTTATCGTATATTCCGCGACTTCTACTTTTTGCCATTCTGTCTATTGCTTGTGCCAATGTAGCCGAAAGCGGAAAAAGAATGGTTCTACATCAAGCACAAACACTCTCAAAAAATGCAAGGATAAATTCCGAACTTTCTCTTGCTACCGATATTCAGGCAAGTATGCTCCCGTCTGTTTTTCCACCGTTTCCCGAGCATGATGAGTTTGACATATATGCAACAATGACTCCCGCAAAAGAGGTCGGCGGCGATTTTTATGATATGTTTATGCTCGACGAAAATCATATTGCCGTAGTAATTGCCGATGTTTCGGGCAAAGGTGTGCCCGCGGCTTTGTTTATGGCTATTGCAAAAACTCTTATCAAAAACCATACCGTGTCGGGATTATCACCCGAAGAAGTTTTCACAACGGTAAACAATTTGCTTTGCGAGTCTAATGAAGCAGGGCTTTTCGTAACCGCGTGGATGGGTATTCTTGATATAGCAAGAGGCGATTTAGTCTATGTAAACGCAGGACATAACCCACCGCTTGTCAGGACAAAAGGCGGAGAATTTACCTATCTTAAAGGTCGCTCGGGACTTGTTCTTGCCGGTATGGAAGGAATTGCATACAAACAGGCAAAAATGAAACTCGAAGTCGGCGACAAACTGTTTTTATATACCGACGGTGTAACGGAAGCAACTGATTCTGAAGACAGACTGTACGGCAATGACAGATTGAAAGACTATCTTAATGAGCATACAAACGACAGCGTAACGCAAACGCTTACAGGAGTTAAGAAAGATATAGACGAGTTTGTCGGTGATGCCGAGCAGTTTGATGATATTACAATGCTTGAACTCGAATTCAAGAAATGCGCGAAAAAGAAAATCATATTCAAAAAGCGTTTTGAAGCAAACCATAAAGAGTTTTCATCCTTTATTCATTACCTTGAAAGACAACTCGAAAAATTTGACTGTCCGATGAAGCCTCAAGCGGAGATATCCGTAGCGGCAGAAGAAGTTTTCGTAAATATCGTAAATTATGCCTACGATACCGATATGGGTACGATAGACATAAATATTGAGTTTGTCGAGGATGAACGCAGGTTTGTTTTGAGTTTTATCGACAGAGGAAAACCTTTTGACCCGTTGAAAAAAGTCGACCCCGATATTACTCAAAGTGCCGAAGACAGACCTATCGGCGGGCTCGGTATTCTTATGGTAAAGAAAACCATGGACGACCTTACATACTCTTTTGAAAACGGATGTAATATCCTTACCCTTACAAAGATAATTTAATGTACTGTTTATGGGACACATCATGTGTTATTATTTTTGTATGAGGTTAGGAGGAATAATATGCTTTCATTTGTTTTAGGACAATCCGGAACAGGAAAAACCGAATACCTTTACAACAAATTCTGTGAAGAAGCAAAGAAAGGGGATAATAAACTTTTGTTTATTGTCCCCGACCAATGCTCCTTTGAAACCGAGAAAGTCTTTCTCGACCGACTCGGACCAATGCTTTGTCAGAATGTAAAGGTGTTTGGTTTTTCGCGTCTTTGTGACTATGTTTTTGAAAATATGGGTATGCTTTACTCATCGTTTGCCGATGAGGGGCTTCGCCATGTCATAATGAGCCTTGCACTTGACGAGGTGTACGACTCGCTTTCTTTGTTTTCAAAAAGGGCGTCATCATATGATTTGGCAGAACTTATGCTTAACGCGGTAAAGGAATACAAAAAATGCTCAATCAGTACCGCTATGCTTTACGAGGCAAGCGAGCGTTGTACCGACGAGATTTTGTCGCAAAAGCTCTACGAAACCGCACTTATTTACGAAACATATACAGCGTTGATTGAGAAAAGTTATATCGACCCGCTTGACTCTCTTTCAAAGACAGCAAAAATACTAAGCGACAACAATTTGTTTAGTGGCTACACCGTAGCCGTTGATTCTTTCTACGGCTTTACACACCAAGAATACGATGTACTCGAATGCCTGATAGGTCAAAGCAAAGACATCTTTTTCGCATTAGAGAGCGACTGCCTGAATGGCAAAAACGGAGATTTGTTTTTCGTTTGTGACAGAACAAGAAAAAGGCTTTCGAATATTGCAAAAAAACTCGGCGTTACAATAAAGCCCTATGAACATCTAAAGGACAGCCATAGATTTTTGTCGGATGATTTACTGTCTCTTGAACAAAATGTTTTCAGAATAGAAAAGACTACTTCAAAATGTGAAAATATTAAAGTATACAACGCCCGCAGTATTTTTGACGAGGCGGATTTTGTCGCGCGCACTATTTCAAAACTTGTTATGGACGAGGGATACAGATATCGCGATATAGCCGTTGTATCGCGTGAACCCGATAAATATATCGGTATTCTTGACACCGCTTTTGACAAATACAACATAAATTACTTTATGGACAAACCGCAGGAAATTGACTCAAAACCAATCGTGCGTTTTTGTAATTGTGCCTTTGATATAGTAAACGGTGGTTTTGATAAAGATGATGTTCTCTCTTTGCTCAAAACAGGTCTTACTTCATATTCTTTCGAAGAAATAGCCGAGTTTGAAAACTATCTTTTTGTATGGGATGTAACGGGCAAAATGTTCTTTGAAGAATTCAAGGGCAATCCCCGTGGTTTCGCCGATGAATTTACAAAATCCGATACAGCGATTCTCAAAAGAGTTGAGAATATGCGCGGCGATATTGTAAAGGCTTTGCAAAAATTCTCTGTGTCTGTAAAGAACACAGACGGCAAAGGTATCAGCAGGGCTTTAATGAATTTGCTGTACGATTTTAAATGCAAAGAAAATATTGAAAAGCTCTGTGATTTTTACGAGAAAAACGAGGATATAGGCATTTCGCAGGAATTAGTGCGAATGTATAATCTTCTTTGCGATATCCTTGACAAAATGGTAAATGTAATAGGAGATTACAGCATAAGTCCAAAAAGATACAGCGAGTTATTATACACTTATTTTTCTAATTCAGAAATATCATTCATTCCTCGAGGCATAGATGAAGTAGATGTTGCAGGTGCCGACAGAGCAAATTTAGGCAGCAAAAAAGCCGTGTTCGTAATCGGCTGTAACGACAGTGAATTCCCCCGTACTCCCGTTGAGTCGGGAGTGTTCACCGACACCGAGCGAAAAACACTTATGTCGCTCGATTTGTCCGTTTCTGACTCTATTGAAGAACTCTCAAAAACAGAGAAATTCCTTGCGTATAAAGCACTGACAAGCGCAAGAGAAAAACTTTTTGTATCGCATTATATTTCAACAATTTCGGGACAGCGTGTTTCTCCTTCGGAGATAACAGCAGAAATTTCCGATATCTTTTCGAATATGGAAGTGTTGCGAGATGATCAAATTCTGATTGAAGAAAGACTCTACAGTGAAGAATCTGCATTTGAATATCTTTGCGACCGCTATTATTCAAAAGACGGCGGAGATATAAAGAAACTTTACGACTGTTTCAAAGATGAAGAAAAGTATTCTCATATTCTAAGTATCATTAATAATGAACTGTGTGATGAAAAAACAAGCATAAAAGATAAAAAACTGTCTTTTAGACTTTTTGCGAATGATACAAAACTTTCTGCATCGCAGATAGAAAAATACTATGCCTGCAAATTCCAGTATTTTTGCTACTACGGGCTCAATGTAAAAGAGCGAAAAAAAGCATCAATGGATGCCCTCGAATATGGCACAATGATGCATTATCTTTTACAGCATTTCTTTGAAAAGCACAAAGAAAGTGATTTCTCTAATATTTCCGAAAAAGAAATAAAAGACGATGTAAACGAAATATTGGGCGGATATTTTTCAAATCATTTCGGTGATGAAAGTGACAAGACAAAACGCTTTATGTATCTTTACAGCCGAATGATAACAACCGCCGAAAAGCTGATAAAACATATCTGCGAAGAACTTGCCCAGTGCAAATTCACTCCAACTGACTTTGAACTTTCGATAGGCGAGGATATCCCGCTTTATACATTGAAAGTCAACGATGATTTTTCAGTATCTGTAAAGGGAAGCATCGACAGGGTAGATGTTTTGAATATCGACGGAAAAGACTATGTCCGCATTGTCGACTACAAGACGGGAACAAAAGAATTTTCCCTGTCCGATATAGTGTACGGAATAAATTTACAAATGCTTATTTATATGTCGGCAATACAGAAAAACGGAGAAGAGTATTTCAAAAAGAAGATGACTCCTGCCGGTGTTTTGTATATGCCCGCTGTGTCACCGTCATTTAATGTAGAGCAGGGCGACACAAAAGATGATATAGAAAGAAAGAACAACGAAAAATATCGTATGCAGGGCATTTTGCTTGATGATATAGATGTCATAAAGTCAATGGAAAAAGAAGCACAGGGTGTATATATTCCCGTTGTGCTTTCCGATGATGTTGTAAAAAAAGGCGGAAACTGTCTTGCAACCTTGTCCGAGATGGGGGCGTTGTTCAAAAAGATAGATTTGCTCATTACCGATATGGCACAAACGCTTGCAAACGGCGAAATAGAAGAAAATCCGACTCGAAAAGACACTACCCACAACGCCTGCGATTGGTGCGCATATAAAAGTGTTTGCTCACACACCGAAGATGACGAATACAGAGAGATAAAGAAGTTGAAAAAGGACGAAGTGTTCGAAAAGATTTTCGAGGAGGTGGGCGAAGATGAGTAGAGAATGGACTCCTGCACAGAAAAATGCGATAGAAGTCAGCGGAGGTTCTGTTGTCGTGTCCGCTGCGGCTGGCTCGGGAAAAACAGCCGTACTTGTCGAGCGAGCAATCAGGATGATTACCGATGTCGAAAATCCCATCCCAGTTGACAGAATTCTTATCGTTACCTATACCCGTGACGCAGCCGCGCAACTGAAAGAAAGACTGACTATAGCCTTAAATGAGTTGCTGAAAAAGAATCCCACCGATGCCAATTTATTGCGTCAAAAAGCACTTTTGCCAAAGGCAAATATCAGCACAATAGACTCTTTTTGTTCGTCAATAGTAAAAGAGTATTTCTACAAACTTGATATAGACAGGAACTTCCGTATTGCCGACGACAGCGAACTTGATTCTATCAAAGCCGACGCAATGAAACTTACTCTCGACACTTTGTACACAGAGGGAGAAGAGTCGTTTTTTGAACTTGTCGAGGCATTTGCGTCTCACCGCGACGATGTGAAACTTCAAAAATGCATATTGAAAATTCACGAGTTTCTGCGTTCTCATCCTTTCGAGAAAAAGTGGATGAACGAAAAACTCAAGATGTATGACGATTTTTCAAATGTCGCTTTGTCCCCTTGGGGCAAGATTATTTTCGACTACACCCACGACGCGACAGAGTATCTCAAGAGTCTTATCGCTCACACAAAAGAAGTGATTTCGGACGACGAAAATCTTTTGTCTATCCTTCGCGTTGTCGAAGATGACAACAACTTTTTGGAAAAACTTATCGAGTGTGAAAAAAGCAAAGCTTGGGACGAAATGCACGATATCCTTTGCGACTTTTCACCGAAAAGATTTCCGACCGTCAAAAACGCAACAAACAATCCGAAAAAGATTTTAGCAAAAGAAAATCGAGATAATTTCAAAAAAATCGTAGATAAACTCAAAGAACTGTTTTCTTCAACAGAAGAAGAATTCAAAAATGATATCAAACTTCAAAAAGGCGTTGCCGAAGAAATGTTTCGTTGTGTGCGCCTTTTCTCCGAAAACTTTGCTATGCTGAAAGCGTCAAAGAAGATTGCCGACTATGCCGACTTGGAACATTTTGCGCTGTCGCTCCTCGTTGATGAAGAAACGCTTTCTTGTACCGATATTGCCTTCGATATTCGCAAACGATTTGACCGAATTATGGTCGACGAATACCAGGACGCAAACGAGGTACAAGACACAATTTTCAAGGCAATTAGTAACGATGAAGAAAATCTTTTTGTCGTCGGTGATGTAAAGCAGAGTATCTACGGCTTTCGTCAGGCTATGCCCGAAATTTTTATCGGCAGGAAAGAGCGTGCCGACAAATATGACAAAGAAAATCCGACTTTCCCGACAAAAATAATTCTCGAAAAGAATTTTAGAAGTGCAAAAGATATCACTAATGCAGTAAATTTCTTTTTTAGAAATTTAATGAGCGAATCTGTCGGAGATATCGAATACAATTCTGACGAAGAACTTGTATATCAGGCGGAGTACGACTCCGATACTCTACCGCAGACAGAAGTGGATATCCTCGACTTAACGGCACTGTCCGAAGAAGATTTGGCTGTTGCGGAGGCAAAGGTAATTGCCGAAAGGATACTCGAGCTTGTATCGAAAAAATATCCCGTAAAAGACGGCGATACTTACAGACCGATTGAATTTTCGGATTTTGCCGTATTAATGAGGAGTAAAAAAGTTTCCGATATTTATGTTAAAACTCTCACAGAATGTGCGATTCCCGCCTACTGCGACAATACAGCAGAGTTTACAACTACCAAAGAAATTATGATAGCAACAAACCTGTTGAGAGTAATCGACAACCCGATGCTCGATATCGAACTTCTTTCCGTTATGCTCAGTCCCTTGTACGGTTTTACTCCCGATGATTTGGTGCGAATACGCCTTGATAACAGGCATACAACCTTGTATAATGCTGTTTTGTTTGATGCCGAAAACGGTAACGAAAAGAGCAAAGAATTTGTAGAAGAATTAGCATATTTTCGCCGCCTTGCTTCAACGCTTTCTCTCTCAAAACTAATCAATACAATATATGAAAAAACAGGCATCCTTTCAATTTACAGTGCAACCGACTACACTGATGTAAAGAAAAACAACCTGCTTTTGTTGATGTCCTATGCCCGCGATTTTGAGCAAAATACGCACAAAGGACTTTCGTCTTTTGTTTTGCATCTTGACAAAATAAATGAGTCAAAAAGCGAGATGAAAGGTGCCGTCGAATTAAGCCGTGCCGAACAAAATGCCGTTCGCGTTATGAGTATTCACGCCTCAAAGGGGCTTGAATTTCCCGTCTGCTTTGTTGCTAACACTTCCCGGAAATTAGTCACCGATACATCCGACAGCGTTTTGCTCGATTCAAAAACAGGTTTTGCCGTAAAGCGAAAAGACACAGAAACAGGTGCAGTTTACGACACCGCTTTGCGAAAGGCGTTGGCACTACGAATGAAACAAAACGAAATGAGCGAGGAACTGCGTATTCTCTATGTCGCAATGACAAGAGCAAAGCAAAAACTCATCCTCGTTTCATCTCACAAAGATGTAGGAAAATATCTGCAAAAAATGGCATTGAAACTTGTCGGCGGAAAAGAAATTTCGCCCTACATAGTTCGCACGGTTGACAAATTTTCCGATTGGATAGCGATGTGTTCTTTACTTCACAAAGACGGCATTGAACTGCGAGCAAAAAGCGAAACCGTCCTTACCCCGCTTGATACCGATTTTAATATGGATATCAAAACCGTGACAGAGTGCATTTTCTGTAATCACGACGAAGAAGAGGAAGAACAAGAACAGCAAATTTCAACAGCCGAGTCTACCGAGAACGACCTCAAATTGATTCTCGAAAAGCGCAAATCCTTTGTCTATCCTTATGCGGGAATGCTGAATTTGCCGAGTAAAGTATCTGCTTCCGAACTTTCTCACAAAATGAGCGACAAAGCCTTTGACAGAATTTTGAGAACCCCCGCCTTTGTGAACGATAAAAAGTTAAGCGGAGCAGAAAAAGGTACAGCCCTGCACGCCTTTTTGCAGTTTTCTGATTTTGAATCCGCGCGAAAAGATTTTGGCGGCGAACTTCAAAAACTTAAGGAGAAAGGCTACCTTACCGAACTCCAAGCCGAAAATATCGACAAGGAAAAGGCAAAGGCGTTTATCGAAAGCGATGTTGTAGAAAGAGTGCTAAAAAGCGAAAAGGTCTTTCGTGAATATCGTTTTTCAACCTATATCAGTGCAAGCGCGATAAATCACGAAATAGACGAAAAGTTCAAAGACGAAAAAGTTATCCTGCAAGGTGCTGTGGATTTGGCTTTTGTCGAAGACGGCGAACTTGTCATTATCGACTACAAAACCGATAGGGTAAAGGATGCATCATCCTTGCTCGATATGTACGAAGGTCAACTCCTGCTCTACAAAGACGCGATGGAAGAATGCACCGAGTACAAAGTCAAAGAATGCCTTATTTATTCCATTCATTTAGGCAAAGAAATAAAAGTCTGCTGAAAATAAACGCAAAAAAGTGCTACCAATTCGGTAGCACTTTTTTCTAATATTGAATTATTTTAATCTATCTGCATAGTGTTCGATGATGTAGTCCATATCCTTGTCGCCGCGACCTGAAAGGTTGATGAGGATTGAGCCGTGCTTCATTTGCTTTGCAAGTCTGATTGCATGGGCAACGGCGTGGCTTGACTCGATAGCGGGGATGATACCTTCCATTCTCGAAAGCAGGAAGAAAGCGTCAATCGCTTCGTCGTCGCTTACTGTGTCGTATTTTACTCTGCCAAGGTCACGAAGGAACGCGTGTTCGGGACCGGAAGAAGGATAGTCAAGTCCGCTTGCAACGGAGTAAACGGGAGCAGGCTCGCCGTTTTCGTCTTTGAGCATAACGGAGTTAAATCCGTGCATAACGCCTTCTTCACCGTACTGCAAACTTGCAGCGTGGTCGCCCAACTTTGTACCTCTGCCGAGAGGTTCAACGCCGTAGATGTCAACAGGATAGTTCAAAAATCCTGCGAAAAATCCTGCCGAGTTTGAGCCACCGCCGACACAGGCGGTAACAGCATCGGGAAGTTCGCCTGTCATCCTGACAAATTGCTCGTTTGCTTCGAAGCCGACAACACTCTGAAAATCCCTTACCATCATCGGGAAGGGGTGAGGGCCGACAACCGAGCCGATACAGTAGATGCAGTCTTTGTATTCTCTTGAATATGCTTCAAAAGCGGCGTCAACCGCTTCTTTCAGCGTAGCAAGTCCGTGAGTAACCTCAACAACATTTGCACCGAGTATTTTCATCCTTGCAACATTCGGAGCCTGCTTTTTGATATCAACAGAGCCCATATAGATGTCACATTCCATACCAAAGTATGCGGCGGCTGTTGCAAGAGCAACACCGTGTTGACCTGCACCTGTTTCGGCAATGATTTTCTTCTTGCCCATATATTTAGCAAGGAGTGCCTCGCCCATACAGTGGTTGAGTTTGTGAGCGCCTGTGTGGTTTAAATCCTCACGCTTAGCGTAAAGTTGAACATCGCCGATGTAGTTAGAAAGTCTTTCAAGATGAGAAATCGGAGTAGGTCTGCCCTGAAATTCTCTGCGGATTCTTCGAAGTTCATCAATAAACTTTCTGCTTTTGCAGATAGTGAAGTAGGCTTCTGTGATTTCGTCCATAGCCTTTTTGAGTTCGGGCGTGATGTACGCTCCGCCGTATTTTCCGAAGTAACCTTCCTCGTTCGGATAGTTTTTAAAATATGTGTCAAAATTTACATTGTTAAATTCCATAGTAATAACTCCTTTTAAAAATTTTATAGTTTTATGTATTGATTGCGATAAAAGGAAAATCGCCATCGTTTTGATAAAATATAGTTTCTCATAGTATCACCCGAAAAAATAAAAAAATCCTGTCCCAACCTTGCTGGGACAGGAAGAACCTGCGGTGCCACCCGGCTTGATGCAAAAGCATCCACTCACGCATACATTGATATATGCTGACTTTGTTACGGAAGTCACCCGTCTTTCATACTCGGCATAGCCTTTGTGATTGCCCTCAAAAGTCCATTCAGTTTCATATTTTTCGCCGTATTTCCACCGTCAACGGCTCTCTTTGGAAATTTGATGAAACCTACTACTCTTTCTCAACGGTTTAGAAAATCATAGCACAAAAAGTTTTATATGTCAACTGTAATATAGTGTCAGTTCTCGATTTTGTCAAAATCGAAACAAATATCCTTTTTATCGTGTGCGTCGCTTGAGAGGATAAACCGACCGCCCTTTTTCGTTATATATTCCCTTATTTTTGCAGATGGATATGGAGTAGTTCTGTATCCTCTTGATATAGCACCCGTGTTGATTTCAAAGGGAATATCGTATTTTATGAGATTATCAACGGCAGATTTATAGGCGTTTACGTATCTCTTATCATTTTCGTCGAAGAGTTTTTCTTTTTCAAGAAACTTTGTGATAAGGTCAAAATGCCCGATTATATCTGCATTCGTTTTGGCTACTACATCTGCCACTGTTTCATAGTACAACTCAACAAGTGCGTACATATCATCGCCAAATAATTCTTTTGCAGAATTTTTCAATATCTCGATATTCTCATCAACGGGGATGTACTTACCGTCTTTTTTTACATAGTGAACACTGCCGATAACATAGTCGTATTCATCGGTTGGCTCGGCTGAGTAGTAGTCCTGCTCTATACCCAAAAGTATCGAGATTTTGTCCTTATACTTTTCTTTGAGCTCATTTACAGTGTTAATATACTCTTTGATTTTATCCTTTTTTATACAGTAACTTTCGTCAAAGAAGGTGTAGGAATGGTCGCAAATTCCAATTTGCTTTAGTCCCATTTCTATAGCCTTTTGCACCATTTCTTCGGGCGAATTGTTGCCGTCTGAAAAATTAGTGTGAATGTGATAATCAAGTAGTAACATCAGGTCATTTTCTCCTGTTTAACCTTTTTGTCGATAACATGGCGGGACGCAAGTTCCTTTGTGATATCGTCAAGACTTATTCCGCTTTCAATCATCAGCACCATAACATGGTATGCAAGGTCTGCGATTTCGTATATCGTTTCTTTTTTGTCCTCTGCCTTTGCGGCGATGATGACTTCGGTGCTTTCTTCACCAACCTTTTTGAGGATTTTGTCAAGGCCTTTTTCAAAAAGATAGGTTGTGTATGAACCTTCTTTTTTCTCTGTCTTTCTGCCCATAATGAGGTCGTAAAGTCCTTCGTATGAAAATTCTGCGAGTTCGTCATTTTCAAACAAAAGGTTTTCAAAACAAGAGGTAGTGCCCTTATGGCAGGCAGGACCGTCGGGCTTGACCATAACAACAAGAGCGTCGTTGTCACAGTCTGATGTTATTGAAACAATATGCTGGTAGTTTCCGCTTGTTTCACCTTTGAGCCAAAGTTCCCCTCTTGACCTTGAGAAAAAGCAGGTGAGTTTTTTCTCAATGGAAATTTTCAGGCTTTCTTCGTTCATATATGCAAGTGTAAGAACTTTCTTTGTATCAGCGTCAACGACTATCGCGGGGATAAGCCCTTTTTCGTCAAATATAAGTTTGCTTGTGTCTATCATAATGTTACCTCACATTCTTGTAGGAATATTGTTTTTCTTCATTTCGTTTTTCAGGTCGGATATCTTGACTTCACCAAAGTGGAAGATAGATGCCGCAAGTCCTGCGTCAACTTTCGGCAGGGTGTTAAATAGGGTGATGAAGTCCGAGATTTTTCCTGCACCGCCCGACGCAATAACAGGAACAGAAACAGCATTACAAACTTTGTCGAGCATCTCGATGTCGAAACCGCCCTTTACTCCGTCTGTATCAATCGAGTTTACTACAACTTCGCCTGCACCGTTACCTACACAGCGTTTTATCCATTCTATCGCTTCAAGTCCCGTGTCTTCTCTGCCACCTTTTGCAAATACACGAAAAACACCGTCAACACGCTTTATGTCAACCGAGAGTACAACACACTGATCGCCGTAGAGTTTCGCAGCCTCTCCTATGAGGTCGGGATTTCTTATCGCGCCCGAGTTTACGCTTACCTTGTCAGCACCGCAGTTTAGCACTCTGTCAAAATCGTCTATCGTGTTGATACCGCCGCCGACTGTCATCGGGATAAAAACATTCTTTGCTGTTTCGGTCAAAATCTCTGTAAAGATTTTTCTGCCGTCTGACGATGCCGTGATATCGTAGAAAACAAGTTCGTCCGCACCGTTTGCGCTGTAATACTTTGCAAGTTCAACAGGGGAAGAAACATCTTTGAGTCCCTCAAAGTTGATTCCCTTGACAACACGCCCGTCTCTTACATCAAGACAGGGGATAATTCTTTTTGTTATCATTTTGCCACCTCGATTGCATCGGATAAATCTATTGCTTTTGTGTAGTATGCTTTGCCGATAATAGCACCGTAGAGGTTAAGTTTTCTAAGTGCCTTTACATCGTCAATTGTTGATACACCGCCGGAAGCAATAATTTGGATGTTGAGTTTTTGTGAGAGGGTTTTGTACAACTCTCTGTTAGTGCCTACCATAGCACCGTCTTTTGAAATATCAGTACAGATAATGGTTCTTACACCGCAATTTTGCATTTCTTCGCAGAACTCAAAGGCGTCGAATTCGGACTTTTCCGTCCAGCCTTTTATTGCAACAAAGCCGTCTTTTATGTCTATCCCGACAGCGATTTTGTCGCCGAATTTTTTGACAGCCTGTTCTACAAAGCCTTTTTGCTGTACTGCCGCAGTACCGAGGATAACGCGGTCAATGCCTGCACCTATGTATTTGTCTATTACATCAAGTGAGCGTATTCCGCCGCCGACTTCACAAAAAAGTCCGCTTTCTTTTTTTATTTTTACGATTGTATCGAAATTCTTAGTTTCGCCTGTTTTTGCGCCTTCTAAATCAACAAGATGAATATGAGTTGCTCCGCAGTTTTTGAAATCAAGGGCTACCGATACGGGATTGTCGCTGTAAACTGTCTTTTGGTTATAGTCACCTTTGTAAAGCCTTACCGCCTGTGCAGAATACAGGTCGATAGCAGGAAATATCAGCATAATGTACCTTCTTTCAATTCACAAAACGCTTTAAGTATGTTCATACCGACTTCACCGCTTTTTTCGGGGTGGAACTGGCAACCGAGGACATTTTCTCTTGCGACAGCCGCAGTAAGTTTTTCTCCATATTCAGCAGTGGCGATAACAGACTTACTGCAATTTGCCCCATAGTATGAGTGAACAAAATATACACAGTCACCCTCATTTATGTATTTAAAAAGCGGGTGCTTTCCGTTTTCAAAAACAAGCGGATTCCAACCCATATGCGGGATTTTGTATTCTTTCGGAATTACATCGGAGATAGGGCGGATTTCACCTTCTATCAAAGATAGTCCCTTGTGTTCTCCGTACTCGAAACTTTTGTCAAAAAGCAGTTGCATTCCAAGACAAATTCCCATAATGTATTTGCCTTTTTCTGCCTGTTCTTTCAAGAATTTTTCGAGTTCCATATCGCGAAGTTTTTGTGCCGCATCACTGAAAGCACCTACACCGGGGAGGATGATTTTTTCAGCGTTGTCAATCACCTTTTTGTCGGATGTAACAACAATATCGGCGCCGATATGAGAGAAAGAACTCTTAAGCGAAAAAAGATTTCCAACACCGTAGTCAATAATAGCAATCATTACAGAACTCCTTTTGTAGACGGGATTTCATCCTTGTATTCGCTGTCGATTTTCACAGCGTGTTTCATACTTCTTGCAACGGACTTGAAAGCACCCTCGATAATGTGGTGCGAGTTCTTGCCCGCAAGTTTTCTGATGTGCAGAGAACATTCTGCTTTTCTGACGAAACCGAGGAAAAATTCTTCGACAAGTTCGGTGTCAAAGTCACCGACTTTTTCTGTCGGAATATCAAGGTCGATATAAAGAAAACTTCTGCCCGAAAAGTCAACTGCAGAAAGGATGAGTGACTCATCCATCGGCAAAATTGTGTCACCGTAGCGGAAGATACCACGCTTGTCGGATAGCGTATCATAAAACGCCTGACCAAGCGAAATGCCGATATCTTCTACCGTGTGGTGGAAGTCCACATAAGTGTCACCTTTGCAGTATACATCAAGGTCAAATCTGCCGTGAGAGGCAAAGAGCGTCAGCATATGGTCTAAAAAGCCACATCCTGTGTCGATATTCGATTGACCACTGCCGTCTAAATTGAGCGATAATGTTATATCGGTCTCGGCAGTTTTTCTTTTTATTTCTGCTTTTCTCATAATATTTCCTCCAAAACGGAAAGGAGAGTTTTCATATCTTCTATGTCACCGATTGTTATTCTTATGTAGTCTTTTATTCTCTCTTTGTCAAAATGTCTGACGAGTATGCCTTTTTCTTTCAGCGCAAGGTAGAGTTCTTTTCCGCTCATTTTCTCTGTCTTTGCAAAGAGAAAGTTTGACTTTGAATCAAGCACGGTGAAAGACAACTTCTTAAGTTCTTCTGTGACAAATGCTCTGTTATCCTGAATAGTTTTTATACATTTTTCAAAGTAACTTTCGTCTGCCAAAGCACCGATACCCGCATACATAGTAAGCGTGTTAACATTGTACGGATTTGTAGAATATTTTATCGTGTTGATATCGGCGATAAGTTTCTTTGAACCGATACCGAAACCGAGTCTTGCGCCCGCTAACGAGTAAGACTTTGAGAAAGTCCTTGTAACAAGAATGTTGTCGTAAATTTTAGTAAGCGGTATTGCACTTTCACCGCCGAAGTCGATGTATGCTTCATCAATAACAACAATGTTGTCGGGGTTGCTCTCTACGATTTTTTCAATGTCACAAAGGGGCAAGGTCATACCCGTCGGTGCATTCGGATTGGCAATAAAAATATTTTTATTTATTCCTATATAATCACTAACTCTTATCGAAAAATCATCATCAAGCGGAATTTCTTCAAAAGGCACATTGTTGAGTTTTGCAAAAACGGGATAAAATCCGTAGGTGATATCGGGAAATGTTACAGGCCTTTCTTCATCACAAAAAGCCATAAATGCAAAATTCAAAATTTCATCCGAGCCGTTTGTAAAGATGATTTCATCCTTTTCTACGCCGTATTTTTCACAAGCAATTTCGACAAGTTTTGTACAGGTCGGGTCGCTGTAAAGTTGAAGGTTAGCGGCTGCCTGACGGGAAAGCCTCATTGCATACGGCGAGGGGGGAAAAGGCGATTCGTTTGTATTGAGTTTTATATATGATTTATCCCTTGGTTGTTCACCCGGGGTGTATGGTGTCGGCATATCGTATTTTTTGCTGAAAAACCTGCTCATATTATTCCTCCGTTCTGATTACTGCACTTTTTGCGTGAGCCGTTAGGCCTTCCTGTGTTGCAAAGTAGGCAACATCATCTGCAACTTTTTCCAATGCTTCTTTTGTATAGTAGGTGTACTGAGTTTTCTTTACGAAATCGTCAACCGAAAGTGGGCTTGAAAATTTTGCTGTACCGCTTGTCGGCAAAGTGTGGTTAGGTCCTGCAAAGTAGTCGCCGAGTGCTTCGGGACAATTTCTACCCATAAATATTGAGCCTGCATGACGAATGTATGAAAGATATGAGAACGGGTCATCGACGCAAAGTTCAAGGTGCTCGGGGGCAATTTCGTTTGCAATATCAATCGCTTTCATAAGGTCGGGAGCAACAATGATTTTTCCGTTGTTGTCGATAGACTCTCTTGCTATTTCGCATCTGGAAAGCAGGGGTATTTGTGTTTCAAGTTCGTCGCTGACTTTACTCGCGAGAGTGATGTCGTCGGTAACTAACACGGCGCTTGCCATTTTGTCGTGTTCAGCCTGGGACAGCAGGTCTGCCGCAAGATGCCTTGCGTTTGATTTACCGTCTGCTACGATGAGTATTTCACTCGGTCCTGCTATCATATCAATGGAAACTTTTCCGAAAACCTGTTTTTTCGCTTCGGCTACAAAGGCGTTTCCGGGACCGACAATTTTGTCAACTTTCGGAATGCTTTCTGTACCGTAGGCAAGAGCAGCGATAGCCTGCGCACCGCCTACTTTGAATATCTTATCAACGCCTGCAACGGATGCAGCGGCAAGGATAACAGGATTGATTTTGCCATTAGAGTTTGGAGGTGTTACAATAACAACCTCTTTGCAACCTGCGATTTTTGCGGGGATTGAGTCCATCAAAACGGTAGAAGGATAGGCAGCAGTACCACCCGGTACATAAAGCCCCGCTTTGTCAACGGGAATAACTTTTTGCCCGATTACTATTCCGTCTTCATCGTTAATGATGAAAGAATTTCTCTTTTGCTTTTCGTGGAATTTTCTGATGTTTTCCGCTGCTTTTTCAAGAATTTTTATAAACTTTTCGTCAACGAGGGACAACGCCTCTTTGATTTCTTCTTCTGTTACGAGCAAAGACGAAAGTTCAGCTTTGTCAAACTTTTTTGTGTATTCAAAAAGTGCTTTGTCGCCGTTTGCCTTAACATTTTCGATGATGTCGAAAACGATTTTTTCCACATCGAATTTTGCTTCACTGCGGGCGAAAATTTCTTCGTTTTTAACTTCGCCGTATTTGAGTATCTTAATCATTATTTTCCTCCACAACGCGTGCTAAATTTTCTTTGATAAGTTCGATTTTTTCGGACTTGAATTTGTAGGAAGCTTTATTCGAAATAAGTCTTGCACTTATTTTTTCAACTTCATCAAAGACAACGAGATTGTTCTCTTTGAGTGTTGTTCCTGTTTCTACGATGTCAACGATTACATCCGAAAGCCCGAGTATCGGCGCAATTTCGATAGAACCGTTTAAGTGGATGATGTCGATGTCGCGTCCCTGTGATTGGTAGAATTTCTGTGCGGTTTTTGCAAATTTTGTAGCAACTCTCAAAGTACGGGACAAGTCGTCTTTGAAGTCTTCTTTTGATGCGACAGCCATTCTGCATCTGCCTTTTTTGAGGTCAAGAAGTTCATACACATCGGGTTCATATTCGGTAAGTATATCTTTGCCGGCAACTCCGATATCAGCGGCACCGCGTTCAACATAGATAGCAACATCCGACGGCTTTACCCAGAAATATCTGACACCGTTTTCGGGGTTTTCGAATATCAGTTTGCGGTTTGGCTCTTTGATAGAAGGACAGTCAAAACCTGCCTTGTCAAAAAGGTCGTATATCTTTTCGCCGAGTCTGCCTTTCGGCAAAGCGATATTTACAAAATTATCTTTGCCGTCGCTGTCTTCACAAGTAGCAAGGTCGAGATACAAAAGTTCATCTGTATATACGGCAAAGCCGATTGCCCTCGATTTTCTGTATAGTTTTTTCATCAGGTTGTCGTATTGACCGCCCGAAAGAACAGCCCCGGGAACATTTTTTACAAAGCCTTTGAACACAATACCGTTGTAGTAATTTATGTCATCGGTAACAGAAAAGTCAAGCACGATTTTGTCGGCAAATTCACTTTCCGAAAGAGTTGAGAGAATTTCTTTGAAATCTTTGTATTCGTCACAAAGAGGGGAGAGAAGTTTGTCAACATCGGGCAAAACATCATTGATTTTTCCGTGCAAGGCGATAAGATCTTTGATGAGTTCGCTTGTTTCATTCTTACCGCAGACAGCATCAATTTGCTGTGTGCTTTTTTCGCTGATAGCAAGGAAAAGTTTCTTTTTCTTTGAAAATGACAGCGAAAGTTTTGACGCAATGTTTTCAAGTATATCGAGGTTTGATACAGCAAGTACACAGTCGTTTGACAAAAGTAAAAGGCTTTTTATTGCCAAAGTCAAAACTTCGATAACAGAGTCACTGCCTACCTTGCCGAAACACTCAACACCCGCCTGCATAATTTCTTTGTACGAGCCGTTGTCCTTTGAAACACGGTAGACATTTTCGTTATAATAAACCTTGCTTGTAACATCGGGTGTGTCGTCGCTGTTTTTGATAATCGAGAGCGTCACATCGGGCTTTAACGCTAAAAGTTTTCCGTTCGTATCGGTAAAGGTGATAACATTGTCGGATACAAGAAAATCTTTGTTTTGAGCGTAGAGGTCGTATTCCTCAAATTTGCTCATTCTGTATGGTTTGTAAGAAAACTCTGAGTACAGTTGGCGAAGTTCGAAAATGATTTTTTCGCTGTTTTGTAGTACTGAATCGTTAATTATCATTTTTGCTCTCCTTGTCGCTAAGTTTCGAAATGGCATTTTTATATCCGCCGCTTCCGTATGAAAGAGCACGATTTACTCGGCTGATTGTAGCGGTGCTGATACCGACTGCATTAACAATCTGCTGATAACTCTTTCCGTTATCAAGCATAATTGCGGCATCAAATCGCGAAGCCATATCAAAGATTTCTTTGACCGTGCAGAGGTCTTCAAAGAAATCGTAGCACTCATCAAGTGATGAAAGATTTAAGATAGTGTTGAAGAGATTATCGACAGATTTATTATGTAAGCTGTGCAAAATTTCCACTCCTTTGTTAAACTATGCTACCATATTACCATAGTAAAGTGGTAAAGTCAAGTAAAACATAAAGTTTGTCCTAATAATCTCCCCTTGTGAGGAGAGATGTCGTGCAGTGCACGACAAAGGGGCAGTACAATAAATAACGGCAGGACAGAGTCCTGCCGAAAATTATATTTAGAGTAAATCAGTCTGTACCGCGTTTTGCTTTGTCAATATATTTTGCAAAAATCATTGTAGCCGCTGTGCATGCTGTTACAAAGTTGCCGGCGGAAAATGCAATGTAGTTTATGTCATTCATAGCGATCAAAGTGTATATAAGCAAAAACAGGTCAATAGCAATAATAACGCCTACTATAACAAACGAAACATTGCTTCCCAAATCTTGAATAAAAGCAAGAACGAGAACACCAAAGAATACGAAAGTCAAAAAGATAGATGTAAGATAACTTGAACCTTTGATTGTCTGAGCAATAATATCGGTAATGCAAGAAAACAGCGAGGACAGAACAAAGAGTATCATAAAACCTTTGTAGAAGATAGCAGATTCCTTTTTATATCCTCTGAGCAAATAAGCAAAACCGAAAGCCAAAGCAACAAAAGCAACAGCGATGTTGACTTTTTCGAAAGTGCTTGAAAAAACCGGATTGGAAATTCTGATAATACCCAATGCCAAAACGCCGAGAATAAGCACAATGTTGACTATTCGAACAGCTAAAAGTTTTTTGTTTTCCATAATAAACCCTCCAAAAAAGATATGCTGATATCTAATGTATTATATATTGAAATAAGCGCCATTGTCAATATTTATACAAAATCTCATATTATAAAGTAAAGGACTCGTATCTTATCAGCCGGCAAGGGCTGTATATCATCAATTCCGTAAGGAATTGTATTTCATCAACACGAAGTGTTGCATATCATCAAGCCACAGAAAGATTTTATACACGCCTATGGCGTGATGAGATACAAAAATGGCTTTGCCGTTTTTGGTGATATACCACCTACGGCGGATGATATACCAAGCCTGCGGCTTGGATAAAAAAACAGCATCGCGATGCGATGCTGTTTTTTTTGGTGGAGATGGCGAGAATCGAACTCGCGTCCGAAAATGTTTCCCCACGACTTTCTCCGAGTGCAGTTATTGTATTGACATTCCCTCTGCACAACACCCAATAACAGGTTTTGTGTTTTGGTAGCCTTTTATCTGTGACAACTTAAAGGCGTGGGTTGTTCACATTTACCGCTAATCGACGCCTTATCCTGCCTTCGCGGTTAAGGCAGGCAGACGAGCCGCATTAAGCAGCTAATTGTGCTACTGGAGCAAATTTTTTGTCGTTTATTTTAAGGTGGAACTTTTATAGCGGTGTCCCGCCGCTACTCGCTTATCGTAGTTCTGCATCCCCGTCGAAACCTTTACATCCCCATATGATATGCACGAAAAGTCGTGCTTATCTGTCGGCTTTTATGGCTCGCTCTATATCGCGTTTTGCAGACTTTTTGGCTTCTGTTTCACGCTTGTCGTAGAGTTTCTTACCTTTGCAAAGTCCTAACTCAACTTTCACCATACTGTTTTTGAAATACAGCGAAAGCGGAATAAGAGCATAGCCGTCAAGTTTTACTTTTGAGAAAAGACGGTTTATCTCTCGTTTGTGCATCAGAAGTCGTCTTACTCTCATCGGGTCTTTGTTAAAAATGTTTCCCATTTCATAGGGGCTTATATGCATACCGTTTACAAAAATCTCGCCGTCGACAATATTGCACCAGGAATCTTTCAAATTCACTTTGCCTTGTCGCAAGGACTTTACCTCTGTACCGCAAAGTTCGATACCTGCTTCATACTTTTCTTCGACAAAATACTCGTGGTACGCTTTTTTGTTATTCGCAATAATCTTTATATTTTCACTCATCAGAGTTCACTCCTGCCTTCTAATGCGCGGGCAAGCGTTACTTCGTCGGCATATTCAAGGTCGCCTCCGACAGGAATACCGTAGGCAAGTCGGGTTATCTTTACGCCGAGGGGTTTGAGCAAACGCGAAAGATACATAGCCGTTGCCTCTCCCTCTACTGTCGGATTGGTCGCCATAATAACCTCGCACACCGAATTATCGTTGAGCCTTGATAAAAGTTCTTTAATACGCAGTTGGTCGGGACCTTTACCGTCAAGCGGTGAAATCGCACCGTGGAGAACATGGTAGGTTCCGTTATACTCTCCCGTTGATTCAAGTGCTATTGCATCACGGGGAGTTTCGACAACACAGATAGTTGTCTTATCCCTTGTTTCACTGCGACAAACAGGACATTTATCACTATCTGAAAAATTACAGCAAACATCACAGTATCGTACTTTTTCGTGAGCATCAACAATGGCGTTTGCAAATTCCTGTGCCTGTTCTTTCGGCAAATTCAAGACAAAATACGCAAGCCTTTGGGCAGTTTTGCTTCCGATACCGGGCAAGCGTTCAAACTGCTCAACCAACTTTTGGAGCGGTACTACATTATATGCTGACATCAGAACAAACCGCCCATGCCCATTGAGCCTAAGTTAAGACCGCCGGAGATTTTCTCCATAGTTTCCTCTTTGTCGGTATTAGCCATACGCAAGGCTTCATTAACGGAAGCCATAACCAAATCGGAAAGCATTTCAACATCTTCGGGGTCAACGACCTCGGGAGAAATTTCAATATTTTTTATCAAAAGTTCGCCTGTTACGGTAACTTTTACTGCACCGCCACCCGCTGTTGCCGAATACTCTTTTGCGTTGAGTTCTTCGGTAGCTTGTGCCATATCATCCTGCATTTTCTGTGCCTGACGGGCAAGTTGCTGTAGGTTTCCCGCACCTGAGCCGCCGTAGCCTTGTGGTAATCTTGCTTTCATATTCTACTCCTCTTCTTCGGAAACGCTTATTCCCGAATCCTTTAATTTTTGTATAAAATCAGACATTACATCGTCTTTTTTCTCTTCTTGTTTTTTCGGTCTGTAGGGACCTAATTTGTAAGTTTTTCCCGTTGTTTCGAGAATAGCCTTGCGGATATCGTCTCGGCGCATCGGCTGTTTTAAGAGCCTGAAGGCTATTTCCTGGTCTGTGTCTATTAAAATATAGCCACCGCTTACATACGCTTTTGTGCCTTCAAATGCCGCGGAAATAGCGCGGGAATACTGGCGCAAATTGCTAAGTACCTCCGGCCACTGCAAAAACGGCTCGGCGTTGTCGTACAGCGAATCGGTATCAACTTTTGCTTTTTCTTTTACGGCAGTGGTTTCAACAGGTTTCTTTTCTTCGGTATCTTCTTGAATTTCTTCTTGTTTTTGTTCTTCAAAAGAATTATTTTCAGGTTCTGCTGTGAACTCTTCTTCCTGTTCCTCGTCAGCATCGTCAGCTGTTTCGATATCGGAAACAGTATTATCCTTTAGCTCTTCTTCAACTGCATCCGAAACGATGTCTTCTTCATCTTCATCATCAATTATGGGTGTTGTCTGCGGTTGAGATTTACTTTCAACTACGCCCGCAGAAAGGGCACGGACTGCTTTTTCAAGAGATGCAACGCGGGCAACAAGTGCTTCGTTTGTTGAATCAAGTTCGGGTGCGCACAATTTGACCATAGCGGTTTCGAGTTCGGTACGGTCGCTGATACCTTTTCCCATTCTCTCAAAAGAACGGGACAAAACATCCATACAGTAGATTATATCAGCCAATGAAAGATAGTCACTCTGCGATACTGCGGCGTCAAATTCTTTGTCGGAAAAGGCAAGTAGGGAACGGGCATCCGACACGGTTTTAATCATCATCAAAGCACGAAAATGTGAAATAAGTTCTTCACAAAGTTTCGACATATCTTTTGACTGCGAATAGAGTTTGTCGATAATCGAAAGAGCCTTTGCGGGGTTTTTGTTAATCGTGCAGTTGCAAAGTTCAAAAAGGTGATTTTTTGATGCAAGGCCTGCGGCAGTTTGTACCGTAGATGCGGTTACATCATCGGATATCGCAATACATCTGTCCAAAAGTGAGATAGCATCACGCATAGCACCGTCACAGATAACGGAGATAAGCGTGGCTGCTTCATCGGATAAAGAAATGCCTTCTTTATCAGCGATGAATTTTAATCTTTTGCAGATATCGTTTGGAGAAATTCGGTGAAAATCAAAACGCTGACAACGGGAAATAATCGTAGGCAAAAGTTTGTGAACTTCGGTGGTAGCAAGAATAAAAATAACATGTGACGGCGGCTCTTCCAAAGTTTTCAGCAAAGCGTTGAACGCTTCTTTCGTCAGCATATGTACCTCGTCTATGATATAGACACGGTATTTTGCTTTTTGAGGAGAAAAAGTAACCTCGTCGATTATGCTTCTGATATCTTCGATACCGCGGTTTGATGCAGCATCCATTTCGACAACATCCAAAACTTCGCCCGAATCAATCCCTTTGCATATTTCACATTCACAGCAGGGGTCACCGTTATCGGAAAGTGAGAGGCAGTTTACCGCTTTGGCAAAAATCTTTGCGCAGGTTGTTTTACCTGTTCCGCGGGTACCCGTGAACAGATAGGCATGGTTAATTCGATTTAGTTTCAATTCATTTTGCAGAGTTTTTGTTACCTGCTCCTGACCGACAACATCTTCAAAAACCTTCGGTCTGTACTTTCGATAAAGAACTTGATACATTTTCTCACTTCCCTGTTAATATATTCCCATATAAAGAAATGTAAGCCGCCCTGCACGGCAAACCGTATGAATAAGTGAACGGCAGACTTACTGCATCGCATCTCGAAATCCGCTTAATGCTGCTCGGTTCCCCGCCTGACATGATTCACAGTTCAAAATCGTACAGGGCCTGTCGCTCGCTTATTCATACGAATACGGCTTACATCCTAATAAATATATCACAAAATTTATATAAAATCAATATAAAAAAGTCGAACATTCCCGACATTTTTAATTTTTCCTAATTTATCAATTACTCCTTGTTAAAGTCCGCGAATTTTGGTAGCAAGTTCACAACATTTTTCGTAAGACGAAATGCTTACGGAAAATTCACAAGATGTAGCAAGTTTCGAGGTGTCGCTTACTTCGGCAACATCATCGGAATTTATTTTCAAAATATATTTTTTATCGGGAGAACTTTTGATATATGTAGATAACAAATCGCGTGCAAGTTCGGATATTTTAAATCTCAATGTGGGTGTAGAGTTGCTTGTACTATCCATAGCAAAAGTCAAAAAATCTTCTTTGGAAAGAATAGTGCTTCCGTTTTCATCAGCAAGAGAAATCGGACAGTCAACAGGGCACCATTCAAGAGTTACGGCATCGGTGGGTGCAACGGTATGAAGCACGGTTTCCTTTGATTCAGTCGGAGTATTACTGCCACCGCAGGAGCAAAGAGAAAGTACCAAAAGGCACACAAAAAGTAATAAAATAATCTTTTTCATATTATCACCAAAATTCGACAAATTATCTCATATATATTATAAAACAAAAAACTGATTATTGCAAGGGGTAATAATTTGGTGTATAATACATCTGTATCCGCCCGTGGCGCAGCTGGATAACGCAACGGATTCCGATTCCGGAGAACGGGAGTTCAAATCTCTTCGGGCGGGCCAACAAAAAATCCCCTTTTGTCATACGACAAAAGGGGATTTTTTGAACGATGTGTTCCGCAAGCGGAACGTGATGTGCTTTTCAGCGTGATGTTTGACTTCGTCAAGTGATGTGCCTATCGGCGTTTTGAAACATATCA
>JAGHTC010000043.1 GCA_018065465.1 Candidatus Ruminococcus equi | reverse complement strand
TTTGGAGTGTTTATATGAGAAAAAATCAAATTAAAAATGCAACTCCTTTTATCACCTTGGTTTCTGCAATTATTACTGCTGCGCTCGGTATCTTTACCATTGTTGCGCCGGTTGAAATTGTCAGTGTCGTATTTGTCGATGTGCTTAGAATCGTTATCCTTCTTTGGGCTACTTCAAAGATGGCGAATATGTTTTCCGATGGCAAAACAACAAAAGGCATTATATTTATGTCGATTGTCACGATAATAACGATACTTTTGGCTTCATTTATGAATTTTACCATTTCGGCTTTGAACATCTTTGTCGGTATTATCGCAATAGCACTCGGTTTTGTCAGACTTGCAATTATGGTTTATCTGATATCTCAAGGAAACTCGGGAGTTTTCAGAAATCTTATTTCTGTTTTGCTTTGCTTTACATTCGGTGTGCTTTTGTTCGCAATACCCGATATGAATTTCGGAATTTTGCAAATAGTAGTTGGTATTTACCTCATACTTTACTCTCTTACAATGTTCGGAGATTTCATTGCAGAGTTGTTCAAAACAGACCTTGCGGAAGACAAAATCAAAAGACGCGTTCACTTTGCTTTGCCTAACTTTATCACCGCATTTATACCAAATAACATGATTGGAAAGTTCAATAAAATTCTTGAACAAAAAGACCCGAACAATGCTATGATGATAGATGAAAAAGTTGTTGACGGATATAATGAAGTTAACTTTGAAGTACTTGTTCATATGTCAAAGGCTGTATTAAAGCGTTTCGGTCATGTTGATATCTGTATCGGTGATACTGTTTACTCCTACGGAACTTATGATTCAAGTACAAACAAACTCGGCGGTATGATAAGTCAGGGAACATTTATCGTTGTTCCGAAAGACAGATATATTAATGACTGCTTAACAAAGCAAGGCAAATATGTAGTCGGTTTCGGAATGTGCCTCTCAGAAGAACAGCTGAAAGCAGTTCACGAGAGAATTGATGAAATTATGAGTGAGACCGTTCCCCTTGAAAGTGAATACGAAAAAGGACTTAAAAGCGGCGTAAGCGAAGAAGAACTTTCTAAACTTGAAGACCCCGCTTCCAGAGTTGTCAGAGATATGGGCGGTAAAGTACATACGGTTGTAAAAGGACCTTTCAGAACATACTTTGCTGTCAGTTCAAACTGTGTACAACTTGCAGATACAATAACAGGTAAAGCGGGTATTGATGCGATATCTTTCAACGGAATACGAACTCCGGGTGCCTACTACTCAATGATGGACGATATGTTCCACAGAAGTAACACAAGAGTTATTCGCAGAACCGCGTACCTTGAAGTAGGAAAGCCTGACGAAAATGTATCGGACGAATTCATTTCAGCAATAAAATAGAACAACATAAAAATAACAGCAGTACGTTTTGTACTGCTGTTTTATTATGAAATATTATTTTTGGCTCGGTGTAGATGCTCCTACTCGTTCACATTTAATGCCCATAATTATGAGAGAGTCACCTTCGAATGAATATTCAATATCTTCTGTTGTTTCTTCAGTTGTGAAGAATGTACATTTGATATTTGAGCCGTCAGTTGTGTAAACACAGTTGTAGACAATCATATCATACTGATTTATCTGCATTTTTCCGTCTGCTGTGAAACTGAATTTGTACGAAATGCCGTAGTCTTCAAATACATATTCCCAATCACCGACCAGTTTTTCATCAGCTTTAAAGTCGGGTGATACAGTAAGCGGACTTTTCGGTGTTGATGACTGTTTAAGGGTAGTTTCAGTACCATCTGCGGTTTTTAAGGTCATTACCTGATTACCAAAAAGTCTGCTTCCGGAAATTGTCATTGTATATTCACCGGAAAGTTCACCATAATACTGGCCTATCATAAGAGTTTGTGAACCGTCGGCAGATGTCACCGAATACTCACCGTTAAAATCAATAGTACCCATTGTCATAGAAACGATATTCTCGTCTTTGAAAGTATAGTAATAGGTGTTTTCATCTGATGCTTTATACTCCCAAATACCGTTTACGGTATGTGCAAAAAAGCCGTAGTAAATTCCGAATCCGAGCAAAGCACCTACTACAATGCAAATTGCTATGATAATCGGTATCTGCAAAGCGGGTTTCTTCTGAGGTTCGATATTGCTTTCTTCAAAAGTTAATTCGCTTTTGATATCCAATACAACATCACTGATATCTTCATCGGTAATCTCTTCAATTTCTTCATCGGAAATCTCGGGGATTTCTTCGCCTGTGATGCTTTGTACCGTATTTATTCCGTCTATGATATCTTCTGCGGTTTCCGGTACTACTGCATCATTTTCATTTTCTTTGGTTTCTTCAACCTCAATTTTTTCTTTAATTTCACCATCGGGTGCTACTGGTGAAAATTCATCATTTATTCCCATTGGTATTACCTCCTTTATTTTCTAACCATTATACTACACACAAGGTAATAAATCAACATTTTTGATATGTATTTTCTACTAATAATTATGCTATATTCATAAATATTGTATAGCAATATTGATATAATACAATAATTATGGTATATTTTATTTGTATTATACTGTAATTTTTAGGTGGGGACTATGGATTATTTAGAACTATACAAACAATGGTGCGAAAAAGCAACAGATGAAGAACTTCACTGTGAACTTTTGAGCATAAAAGATAATAACGACGAAATCTACGAAAGATTTTATCGTCCGTTAAAATTCGGTACAGCAGGACTTCGAGGCATTTTGGGTGCAGGTACAAACAGAATGAACATTTATGTTGTCCGTCACGCTACCCAAGGTCTTGCTAACTATCTTCTTAATAAATATGAAAATGCTTCTGTCGCTATTTCTCACGACAGCAGAATTAATGCTGACCTTTTTATGAATGAAGCAGCAAGGGTACTTGCAGCAAACGGTATTAAAGTTTATATAACAAGAGAACTTGAGCCTACTCCCGTACTGAGCTTTCTTGTTCGTCATTTTAAATGCCAAGCGGGTATTATGATTACTGCAAGCCACAATCCGGCAGCATATAACGGATATAAAGCGTACGGTGAAGATGGTTGTCAGATGACTGATAACGCTGCAACTTCTGTTTACAATGAAATCCAAAAAATTGATATGTTTGATGACGTCAAACTCGTATCTCTTGAAGATGCTGTCAATTCGGGTATGGTTGAATATGTTGAGGATGAAGTATATACCGAGTACCTGAAAAATGTTAAAGAAAATCAAGTTGACTCTGAAATTTGCAAAAAATCCAACTTAAAAGTTGTATATACTCCGTTAAACGGTACAGGCAACAAGCTTGTTCGCAGGGTACTTAGTGAAATCGGCGTTGATGATGTTACAGTCGTACCCGAGCAGGAAATGCCTGACGGCAATTTTACTACTTGCCCCTACCCTAACCCCGAAATTCGCGAAGCATTACAAAAAGGTCTTGAACTTTGTGATAAAGTTAAACCCGATTTACTGCTTGCTACCGACCCCGACGCTGACCGTGTCGGTATTGCTGTTAAAGACTATGACGGCTCCTACAGATTGCTAACCGGTAATGAAACAGGCGCTTTACTTACCGACTACATCATTTCTTCAAGGATAAAACTCGGCAATTTGCCGAAAAATCCGATTATCGTCAAGACTATCGTTACTACAAAACTTGTTGATGCTATATGCGAAAAGTACGGCTGCGAATTGGTACAAGTGTTGACAGGATTTAAATATATCGGTGAAGTTATTCTTCATCTTGAAGAAAAGAATGAAGAAAACCGCTATGTTTTCGGTTTTGAAGAGAGTTACGGCTACCTTGCAGGAACTTATGTCCGCGACAAAGACGCTGTTGTTGCTTCTATGCTCATCTGTGAAATGGCTGCTTTCTACAAAGAACAAGGCAAAACTTTGGCACAAGCTATTGACGAAATGTACTCTGAATACGGCTATTACAAGAACACTACTTTGAGTTTTGCTTTTGACGGTGCTTCCGGTATGCAGAAAATGCAGGATATTATGAGCAATCTGCGCAGAAATTCCCCGAATGAAATTTCGGGTTACAAGGTACTCGCTTCTTGTGACTATCTGCAAAGTATATCAAAAGACCTTGTTACAGGTCAGGAAGATTCAATCAACCTTCCTAAATCCGATGTACTTTCTTTCTCACTTGAAAACAACCACTGTGTTATTATTCGTCCGTCGGGTACCGAGCCGAAAATCAAACTCTATATCACCGCTGTCGGCAAAGACAAAGACGAAGCACTTAAAATCACCGAAAGCATCACAGACGATATGGAAAAATATTTACGCTGATAATACTACAATAATTAAGGCAGATATCAATTTTGGTATCTGCCCTTTTTTTGCTTGACTTATTCGAACAAATGTGCTATTATTATATCAATACGAACATAAGGTCGAATTATGAGAACTATTTTACATTCAGATTGCAACAGCTTTTTTGCAAGTGTCGAGTGCCTTTATAATCCCGAAATCCGCGATAAACCTGTTGCTGTGGGCGGTGATGCCGAAAAAAGACACGGCATTATCCTCACCAAAAACCAACACGCAAAAAAATTTAATATAAAAACCGGTGAAGCTATATGGCAGGCAAAAGAAAAATGCCCCGAACTTATAGTTGTTCCTCCCCACTATGACCGTTATCTGCGTTTTTCAAAAATGTGCAGAAGGATTTACTCAGACTATACAGACAAGATCGAGCCTTTCGGACTTGATGAATGTTGGCTTGATGTTACGGGCAGTATGCTGCACTACAAAAGCGGTTACGATATTGCAGAAGAAATACGATATCGCATAAAAGAGGAACTGGGAATTACTGTCAGTATCGGTGTAAGTTTTAACAAGATTTTTGCAAAATTGGGCAGCGACTACAAAAAGCCCGACGCTGTTACCGTTATTTCCAGGGAAAACTTTAAAGATATTGCCTGGAAACTTCCCGCGTCCGATTTGCTCTATGTAGGTCCTGCGACAAACAGGAAACTCAAGATTCTCGGTATCAAGACAATCGGAGATATTGCGAACTTTCCGCTTGAACTTTTAGAAAGAAATTTCGGCAAATGGGGCGATATGCTCTATGCTTTTTCAAACGGATATGAAAACTCGCCTGTTCTAAAAAGTGATGAGTGTCGCTCGGTAAAATCAATCGGCAATTCCACCACAGCCGTTCGTGACCTTGAAAACTACGAAGATGCTAAAATCATATTTATGATACTGTGCGACTCGGTTTGTCGCAGAATGAGAGAACAGGGGTTTGTCGCAAAAGAAGTGGGAATCAGTATTCGCGACACGGATTTGTTCACTATTACACGGCAGACAAAACTTTTAAGGCATACTGATATCACAAAAGATATCTACAACGCATCATTGAAACTTTTTTACGAAAACTGCGATTTTCAAAAGAATGTTCGCAGTCTTGGGGTTGTTGTTACGGACTTTAAAAGTGCAAATGAGGCTCAACAGATTTCTATTTTTGACAATGAAGAAAACAGAATGAAACTGCAAAGCCTTGATAACACGCTTGATGAACTGAAATATCGTTTCGGTACTTTTTGTGTGCGCCCTGCAAAACTTATGTTTGATACTTCTCTTTCGGGATTTTCACCGAAAGAAGAGCATATCGCCCATCCTGTCGGATATTTCTGAAAACTTTTAATATTTAATTGGAAGTGATAAAATGAAAAAATATATCTCTGTTACCGCACAGTTTGACCAGGACGGAAACATTTTGCCTTTGAAAATAAATTGGGACGACGGGAGGACTTTTGATATAGACAGAGTTACCGATATCCGCTACGCCGCTTCGCTCAAAGCAGGCGGTGCGGGTATTCGATACACCTGCCGTATACATTCGAAAGAAAAGTATATTTATTTGGAAGAAAACAGGTGGTTTATAGAAGAGCCGAACATCGTAGCCCAAAAATTACGCAGCACGACACCGGAAAGATGTAGTTAACGAAGTTGACGAAATCTTTCCGAGAGAGTTGCAAGTTATTTTTGGATTAGCGGAGATGAGCGAGGCTTGACACAGAAGAGCCGAGAGCCGAAGTGCGTTGCACTTCGAATAAATAATGAATGATGAATAATTAAAGGGAAAATTGCTACGCAATTTTAAAATCTAAATTCTGCTAAAAGTCTGATTAAAACTGCAAAAAATAAAAAATATGTGTCATTTTATCACTATTTGCTGAAATTTGAAAAATAATCGTGTATTATATACGTGAGTAGAATTTCGGGAGGTGAGGATTTGAAACGCATATTGTGCACAATTATTGTGTTATGCATTATTATATCGGCTTTTTGTTTTGAAGCATCTTCCCTCGAATATTACAACTGCAACAATCTACAAGGCTATGAAGATATCAGGCTGATTGAAGACAACAATCAAATTTATCTTTGCGGTTATAAAGGAAGCAACTTATTCATAAATCGTCTCTATCCCCAAAACGATACCGTTACTTTGAATTGTGACGAAAAGATTGACGAATATATACTATTAAACGGTAATCTCTCAATCTTGAGCAAAGACAATAAAAATGACTGCCAATACATTTATTTCTACGATATTCAAAATGATATCTTTACTTCTATCACAATAAATCTTCCGCCGATTCCCAATGAAAATTCTTTTACCGTTTGTAACGGTTCTGTATACCTCATTGATACAGAAAACGAACACTATGTTAACGAATACTCGAAAAGAGGTAAACTTGTTAACAAATATTACTTTCAAGGTGAGGTAACCGGAGTTATTGCAGACAAAAGCGAAAATCTCTTTGTAATATCACAAACTGATGTATACAAAAAGACTTCCCCTGATTTTAAATTTGTTTTTGCCTCTGTTCCCCTACCCGCGGATTTTTCAGGCAGAAGCACTTTGATAGATACTCGTGGTAACATTTACAATTCTTTTGAATATCTCTGTTCGAGTGGTTACGAAAGTTCACATCCTTCGGGCGGAGTGATAGACGATATCTACTATACACCATCAAGCGGAAAAATATGCGGATATTCACTGGCTGACGGGAAACTCAAATGCACCTATGATTTAAACGCAAATCAGTTAAGAACATATAATGATAAAGTGTTTGCACTTTGTGGTTATTCTGTCTACATCATACCGAAAGGCAGTTTCAAATACGAAAAAGAAGATTCGAAAAGTGAGATAATTCAGGATAATGATAGTTACTTTTCTACAGATTACACAATAGATAATGACAGAATGCAAATAAGAGATATTCCCGAAGCCACGACTTTTTCAAAGTTTAAAAAGAATTTCAAATTAAACGGATATTCAATCAATGTATATAAAACTAACGGTGAGAAAATCGGTGGCTCCGATAATGTGGGAACTGCAATGACGGCTGTACTCCAAAGTGATGATGAAACGCTTGAATACGAACTCTCCGTAAAAGGCGACATCACGGGAGAAGGAAACTGCAACACAAGAGACAGAGATACCCTTGCCGACTATATTTTAGGTACTGTAACATTTGACGGAGTTTACACCTACTCTGCAGATATGAATAGTGACGGCAGAATAGATACGATAGACCTGGTCCTTATTTTAAGAATAATAAAAAGCAAAAAGCCTTAACCGAAATAATCGGTTAAGGCTTTTACTATGCTAAAAATTATTGCGGAACATCCATTTCGCCTGACTCATGTGAGCCGTTGTCGTTGAGTTTATACTTTGTATAAACGTTCTTCGGAACTTTTATATAATAGTTACCTGATGAGCCGGACATCTTAACACCGGGCCATACGGTTGAATCACCTGCCATATTCCAGAAATGGATATAACAAGTTCCCCAAGTTTCTCTCGAGTTAACTGTAACTGTCGGGATGGTATATGCAGATGAGGATACTGTGTATGTATCGGACTTGATTGCATTTGCGTTGCTACCCGAGAAACCGTAAACACCGACAAAGATGACATTTGTATATTCATTGTCGAGTTCGTATGTATACTTGGTGCCTTCCTTTTCCATCGGAACACCGGGCCAAGCGGCAATTTGTCCGCCTGCTTCGTTGAAAGCATAGATATAAATATCTGCTCCTACAAAACAATCGGGATTGTTCAAAGTGATTTTTGTTGTAGTAGGCAGTGGTTCGGTAGTCGGCTCGGTTGTAGGCTCGGTTGTAGGCTCGGTTGTAGGTTCGGTTGTCGGCTCTTCTTCAAGCGGGTCACCGATTTTGTACGGATTACCGCCGACACCTGCAAGGAAACGCTGAATAAGTGTAGCATCGATAATGTTGACACCGTCGCCGTCAACATCGGATGTCTTCATCTGGTCGGGTGAGAATTTTTCAACATCAGCAAGATAACGCTGAATATGTGTAGCATCAACAATCGTTACAAAACTATCGAGGTCGCTGTCACCACGATAAAGTTTACCTGTTGGTTTCGTAGGTTCTGTTGTGGTAGTCTCGGTTGTGGGAACATCACCGCTGAAAGTTACGTCGGAAGATTTCAGTGTTGCAACATCATAAGTACCGTAATCTCTCCACACAAGGTCTTTACAAATCATTTGACCTTCGAGTTTATAACCGCCCTTTTCACGGTTGGAAGGAATGTTTGCAGGGCCATAGTTGATAACTGTAGGTGGCAATGTTCTTCCGCAGTAACCGCCACAGGTGCTGCCATCGGGATTCTTTTGTGTTGGTGTATGTCCAAGGCAGGCTCCATGACCTTCGTTGAACTTAACATAATTTGTTCCTGCGGGTACATCATAGTAGTACAAATTGGGTGTACCGCTAGGTTTCATTTGATATCCCGGGTATGCTGCAGTCTTTGTAGAAGCACTTTCGCCTGTCTTACAGAATACATATACGGCAGCCCAATCTGTCTCTGAATTATCAAAATAAACGCGCTTGGTTTCTTTTGCATCTTTCTTCAAAATATTGTACTTAACTGAAGTTGATTTTGAACCGTTCTTTGCAGTTACTGTAACATCAATGGACTTTCCGTAAGGAATAGTGCTGTTTAATGTAACGGTAGTGCTTGTACCGGTGAATGAATGTTCAGCAAGATTTGAAACCTTAACTACACCTGAAGTTGCATTCTTCAAAGTGATGTTGAGTTTTGCAGTTGAAGCGGTGTATCTGTTCATTGTGTCAGCAGAAAGAACTGTTGAATCAAGTTTTACGGTAGCAGAAGGAATTGCAGTTGTCGGATTGTAGATAACAGCAACACCTGTTGAACCAACATTACCGGTAATCTTTCCGCCGGATACTGTAAACTTGTTGCCGGATACCTGGTCTGTATATGTACCGTTTGCCATAGTACAAGTCTGACTTACAGAAGCGGAAGTGCATTTTGTATTAGCAATAACCATACCTGTTGTACCACGCTGAACAAAGAACAGGTTTGAACTTGCATAGTCTTTTTCGGATTGACCGACAAAGTAGTTTTTAAACTGGTTAACTGCTATAACTGTCGGGTCTTTCCATGTGGTAGCAGAACCTGCTGCGCCCATAAGCTCATCGTATTTGATAAAGCCTGAGCCATCAAGTTTTTCACATTTCGGTCTGACAAGATAGAGTGCCGGAGCATCTTTACGAGAGCCGACAATAGACCAACCGACAATCTGCTGAGCCTTTGTCATTGATGTTGAAGTTGTATCGCAGAAGTTATCGTGTGACTCAACCCAAAGAACATTGTCTGTCTTATTTGAGCCTGTATATCCGTAATTTGACAAACTTGAAGCAGAACCTGATTTAATTGCACTTCTTACTGTACCGCCGTAAGCATAGTCAGTTACATGGATATATTTTGTATAACTTGTAATATTAAATTTTCCTGCATTTGCAAGGACTTCACCATAGATAAAAGAATCGGGGTCTGCCTTCTTGATAGCGTTTGTTACATTCGGCCAATACTGTGAGGCTTCTGCACCGTCGTCGGGAGTTTCGATATGTTTTGCTGCGTCGAAACGAAAGCCGTCAACACCGCATTTAATGTAAGAATTGAGCATACCGATAACGAGTTGCTGGTATCCTGTATCCTCTGTCTTAACATCGGGCAATTCACCTGCGTTTAAGTTCATATGAACCTGTGCTTTTCTTGAACTATCCGAAACAGGGTTTGAACTGCCGATAATTGTACTAAATCTAGAATAGCTACGCAAGGTAGGATCTATCAAATTTGTGTCGGCTTTACTCTGGGAGTTTTGAAAGTGGTTTGTTACTACATCGGCAATAACTTTGATACCATACTTATGCAAAGTATCACACATAGTTTTGACTTCAGCCTCTGTGCCGAGAGCATTACCGATTTTCATTGCGGTCGGCTGATAGAACGACCACCAGTCAGTCGCGTAGGCACCGTCGTTAGTTGTGTCTTTTGTTTTTTGCATTGGTGAAATTTGGATAGTTGAGTAGCCGGCAGAAGCAATTTCTGCAGCGCGAGCAGTAATATCTTTTGCTTTCCAGTTAAAACAGTGAAGAATATTACCGTCTTGGATTTTTGTTGCAAGATTATAGTCCGAGCCTGTGTCAAGCGATGTATCTGCTGTGTCGTTTGTATACGCCGAAGCATATGTTAACGGCAAAACTAACATCGAGAGTACAAGAGTCAGTACCATAATAATGCTGATTACTTTTTTTGATAACATCAAAATTACCTCCTAAAATTTATATTAATTTTTATTTTTGTTTTTGCTTTCGTTTTTATTTTCGTCGTTAATTTCTATTTTATCTTCGTTATTTTCAATTTCTATCGTTACATTTTCGGCTATAACTTCGATTTCTGTATCTGCATTTGCCTTGATTTTTGCAGAAGCAATTCTCTTTTGTCTTGACTTAATTATTACACCTTCTTCGACAAGAGTATAAATTACTGCGAAAATCGGAACACCGAGAAGCATACCCGGGAGTCCGAAAAGTCCGCCGCCCAAAATAACGGAGAACATAATCCAAAAGCCCGAGATACCGACAGAGTCACCTAAAATCTTCGGTCCGATAATATTACCGTCAATCTGCTGTAATACGATAATGAAAACGATAAACCAAAGGCACTCAATCGGATTTACAATCAAGAGTAGGAATGCACAGGGAATCGCTCCGATAATAGGTCCGAAGAACGGAATAAGGTTCGTAACGGCAACAACAACGCTGATGATGATTGCATAATCAAACTTGAATATGGTAAGTCCGATAAAGCAGATAACTCCGATAATCAAAGAATCGATAATTTTACCGATAATAAATTTACCGCATTTAGTATTGCATACTGTACAGAATTTGAAAATTCTTTTGTTTGCCTTTGTTGGGATATAAGCGGAGATAACCTGTCTTGACTGTCTTAACAATCTGTCTTTCTCAATCAACATATAGATTGAGAAGATAATTCCGATAATCCAGTTGTAAACGCTGACAGTAACATTCTTTGCTGTAGAAAGAACAGACGGGAACAAAGTAGAAAGAATATTTTTCAGGAAGTCTGTTGAGTTAGATCCTGTAATCATATTTACAAGGTTCTCGTATGTTTTTTCATCGTAGAGGTTATAACCGAATCTTTCTTTAACAAAATTAACGGTTGAATCTAAAAATGCTTTTACTTTTTCGGCGTATGTAGGCAAGTTATTTGAAAGCATTGTCGCGCTGTTTGAAATCTGCGGGACTAATATGACAATCAAAAAAGCAATAATACCGAATACAACTACATAGGAACAAAGCAGAGCAAGTGCTTTTCGAAGTCCTAATAGTTTCGGATTTTTCATACCCATCTTTTTGAAACACTTATCATAGAAAAAGCAAAACGGAGTATTAAGTATATAGGCGATAATCAATCCGTAAATCACAGGAGAAAGTACAGAAAAGATTTTTGTGACTACTCCCCACACCGGTGCTATATTTATACATAAAAATATAAGTATTACGGTGAAGGTTATGAGCAATACAATTTGTTTGGTTTTAAGATTCTTCATTTAAACACCTCACTAAAATAAAGACATCTGTGCACTTTCGGGCATACCTTTTAATGCACCTGCTTCACGCAAAGTTTCGATAACAGCTTTTGTGACTTTTGTCTTCAAGACCATATCTTCGATAGACATATATTCACCGTTTTTACCGCATTTTGCAAGAGATTCTGCAGCGGATTCGCCGATACCCGATAAAGAACAGAACGGCAAACGGATTTTTTTGTCCTCAATAACAAATTTCTTTGCTTCGGATTTGTAGATATCTACAGGCAAAACTTCGATACCGCGAGCCAGCATTTCGTTCATAATCTGGAGCATCGGTACTTCGGCATTTTCTTTTGCTGTTGCTTCAAAACCTTTTTGTTCAATCATTTTTATTTTTGATACAACAGCTTCTTTGCCTTTCAACAAAGTCATTCCGTCAAAGTTATCGTTTCTGACGGTGAAATATGCGGCATAGTATTCAAGAGGTCTGTGAACTTTGTACCAGCCGAGTCTTAATGTTGAAATCATATATGCGGCGGCGTGGGCTTTCGGGAACATATATTTTATTTTCATACAGGAATCAATATACCACTGCGGTACATTATTCTGTTTCATTGCGTCTATGTGTTCCTGTGTAAGCTGTTTTGTCGCCTTGCCCTTACGGACAATTTCCATAATCTTAAATGCCATACTAGGCTCAACGCCCTTGTGCATAAGATAGGTCATTATTGAGTCACGCGTTCCGATAACTTCGGAAATGGTACAAGTGCCGTTTGCTATCAAATCGGCAGCGTTGCCGAGCCAAACATCAGTACCGTGTGACAATCCTGAAATTTGCAAAAGGTCAGAGAAAGTCTTCGGTTGTGATTCAATAAGCATCTGTCGTACAAAAGAAGTACCGACTTCAGGCAAAGAGAAAGTGCCTGTTTTTGAATCAATATCCTCAGGTGTTACACCCAACGCTTTTGTTGAAGTAAAGAGCGACATAACCTCGGGGTCACTCATGGAAACATTCATAACGGGGATACCGGTCAATTCCTCTAAATAGTGATAAGTTGTCGGAACATCATGACCGAGTTCATCAAGTTTACAGATAGTATCGTGGATAGAGTGGAAGTCAAAGTGAGTAGTGATATTGTCTGATGTCATATCATTTGCGGGATGCTGAACGGGGCAAAAATCATATACCTCTTTGCCTCTCGGAACAACGACCATACCGCCTGGGTGCTGACCTGTTGTTCTCTTTACTCCTGTACAGCCGATGGAAAGCCTGTTCATCTCTGCTTTATGCAAAGTAAGTCCTTTTTCTTCGGCAAATTTCTTTACAAAACCGAAAGCGGTTTTCTCCGCTACAGTAGAAATAGTACCTGCTTTGAAGACATTTTCACGACCGAAAAGTTCTTCAGTATATCTGTGCGACGATGATTGATACTCACCGCTGAAATTAAGGTCGATATCGGGGACTTTGTCGCCTTTGAAGCCGAGGAAAGTTTCGAAAGGAATTTCATGACCGTCGCGGTCCATATCGGTACCGCAATCAGGACATTTTTTCGGGGGCAAGTCAAAGCCCGAGCCGTATGAACCATCTTCAATAAATTCGCTGTGCTTACAGTTTGGGCAGACATAATGCGGACAAAGCGGATTAACTTCGGAAATGCCGGACATTGTGGCAACAAATGACGAGCCGACAGAACCTCGGGAACCGACAAGATAGCCGTGTGCTTCGCTGTCGGCAACAAGTTTTTGTGCTGTCATATAAAGAACTGAATAGCCATAAGTTGTAATGGCGTTGAGTTCTTTGTCAAGCCTTTTCTTAACAATATCGGGCAATGGATCGCCGTAGCGTTCTTTGGCGCGTTTCCAAGTAATTGTTGTCAGTTGCTCCTCTGCGCCGTCAATAAACGGTGGGAAGTTGCCCTTCGGAATAGGTCTTACCCATTCGCACATATCGGCAATTTTGTTGGGATTTTCAACAACAACTTCGTATGCCCTGTCGCCTAAATACTCAAACTCTTCAAGCATTTCTGCAGTTGTTCTGAAATACAGAGGTGCTTGGTTGTCAGAATCGGTATATCCCTGACCACTCATCAGTATCTTTCGAAATTCCTTATCCTGCGGGTCGATAAAGTGAACATCACAGGTAGCAACAACGGGAATACCGAGTTCATCGCCGAGTTTAAGTATTGTTCTGTTAATATTTTCAAGTTCTTCTACAGTCTTAACTTTTCCTTCTCGTACTAAAAATTCATTATTGCCGTTTGGCTGAATTTCAAGATAATCATAGAAAGACGCGATTTCTTTTAGTTCGTTATACGGTTTTCCCATCAAAATCGCTCTGAAAAGTTCGCCTGCCTCACAGGCTGAGCCGATAATAAGACCTTCTCTGTATTTTACGAGTTCGGATTTCGGTATCCTCGGTCTGCGGTAAAAATACTGCAAATGGGACATTGAAATGAGTTTGTAAAGATTTTTCAGTCCTGTGAGATTTTTTACTAAAATTATCTGGTGATATGTAGGCAGTTTTCTAAAATCGCCGCCTGCTATTTTTGTGTTAATTTCAGATACTTTGTATATGCCGAAATCTTCTTTTAGCCTTATACAAAGAGAAACAAAGATTTTAGCAAGCATATCTGCATCATCAACTGCCCTATGGTGATTAAATTCGCCAAGGCGCAAGTAGGATGCGACAGTATCGAGTTTACAGTTCTTTATGTCCTTTAAAATCGCACGACAAATAGCAACTGTATCTAATGATGCAAAGTTATATTCATAATTCCAATCGGTACAAACTCTTTTGATAAAAGATGTATCAAAACGGGCATTGTGTGCAACCAAAACGGAGTCTTTGGCAAACTCAAGGAAATCTTTTACAGCATCCTTTTCGTTTGGTGCATCCTTTACCATTTCATCGGTAATTCCTGTGAGTTCGATAATTTTTGCCGGGATTGGCTTTTCGGGATTGACAAATGTCGAAAAAGTGTCAACCACTTTACCGTTTTTAATTTTTACAGCACCGATTTCGGTTATTCTCTCGCTCTTTGCAGAGAGCCCTGTTGTTTCAAGGTCAAAGCAGACAAAAGTATCATCAAGAGTAAAATCGGAAGTGCCTTCAACGGACTCGATAAGGTCGTCCATAAAGTAGGCTTCTGTGCCGTAGATAACCTTGATTTTATCTTCGTCTTTATTTATCGATTCGGCGGCATTCATCGCATCAGGGAAAGCCTGTGCTACACCGTGGTCGGTAATGGCAATCGCCTTGTGTCCCCATTTAGCTGCACGCTCTACCAATGTCTTTGCATCGGTTACGGCATCCATTTGTGACATATTTGTATGCAAGTGAAGTTCAACACGCTTCGTCTGTGCTTTATCTACAACCTTCACTTTTTCTGCAGTAGAAATTGAAGAAGCGTTTAATACATAGTCTTTTTCATATTTATCGAATTCAATATCACCGCTTGCAACAATAGTCATACCTTTTTTGAGAGACGAGAGTACGGCACACTCTTGGTTTGATTTAAAAACCTTTACTATTGTTGAACTTGTGTAGTCGGTGATGGAAATCGTCATTATCGTTTTTTCACCGGAACGAGTATTTTTGCTTTCAATGGCAAAGATATCGCCCCAAATGGTTACTTTTCCGATATCGTAAGTAATATCGGAGATAGGAATGATTTTTCCTTTTCTTACTCTGCCATACAAGGGCCTTATGCTTTCTGTTACTATCTGCGGTAAAGAAAACTTTCCTTTTCTTACTTCGATATTTCTGACAACGCCGTCTGCACTTTTTGAATCATCTTCTTCAAAAAGTTTAGCTAATTCGTTGAGGCGTTCTCTTTTTATTTTCTCCTCGGCATCGGAAATATGTTGTTGATATTCTTCATCATCTTCATCAATTTCCGTTACACCTGTGTATGAAACATCAAAATCGAGTGAAAATTCTTCTTTAATTTTTGTTATTAGCAGTTTTGTAAAATCTTTGCTTTCTAAAAGTTTCAGTCCGCCGTGCATCAGTTCAACAACAAGGTTGTTGCCGTTTAATGTCGATTTCGCACCGTTTAATGTTCCGCTGATACTCGGTACAGTCTCAATTATACCTAAAAGAATTTCATCAAAATACGATATATCAAAAAGTTCTTTATCAAAAACAGTATTGATTTTTACTTTGCTAAAACCGAGTTTGCTTGCTTTTATGCTGTTTTCTGCTTCTTTCAAAGCAGAAAAAGGAACAAGTACAGAGGGCTTTATGGTTACTGCTATTGAATTACTGTGTTTATTCAATTTAACATTCAAAACTTCTGATGACATTATGTTTTCATCAAGAGGTTCTGATAAATACAAAGAAAATATTTCGGAAAATTTATTCATGCTATACCTTTCATCTTACAACTTATCTATTTCATCAATTAATGCATCAATCAATTTATCTTCGCCGACTTTGTAGAGAATCTCGCCTTTTTTGAAAACAAGACCTTCTTTGTCGCCTCCGGCTATGCCTATGTCAGCCTCTTTTGCTTCGCCGGGACCGTTTACAACACAGCCCATAATAGCGACTTTTATGTTCTTCTTGCAATCTTTGAGCCTTTCTTGGGCTTCATTTGCAAGGGAAATTAAATCTATTTTTGTTCTTCCGCAGGTAGGACAGGAAACAAAAGTAATACCGCTGTTAAGAAGTCCGATTGATTTTAATATATCTTTTGCGGCATATACTTCGTTGACGGGATCATCGGTCAGTGAAACGCGTATAGTGTCGCCTATACCGTCACAAAGCAACGAGCCGATACCGACAGAAGATTTTATGATACCCATACGCTGAGTACCTGCCTCGGTAACGCCAAGATGCAAAGGATAATCACAGGTTTTGCTCGCAATACGATATGCTTCAATCATCGTCTTAACATTTGAAGATTTCATTGACAAAACTATATCGTGAAAATCAAACTTTTCGAGCAAAGATGCGTGATAAAGCGCACTGTCGCAAAGAGCCTGTGCTGTTGGGTGAGAATATTTTGCTAAAATATGCTTTTCAAGTGAGCCTGAATTTACGCCTATTCTTATGGGAATGTTATGCGCTTTGCAAGCATCGGCAACTTCTTTTACTCTTGAATCATCGCCGATATTTCCGGGATTGATACGGATTTTATCAACTCCTGCGGATACTGCTTCAAGAGCCAATTTATAGTTAAAATGAATATCGGCAACTATGGGAACGCTGACATTTTCTTTTAGCGCGGGGATAAGGCGCACTGCATCCATATCGGGAATAGCCGCACGGATAACCTGACAGCCGGCATCTTCCAACGCCTTTGCCTGCTTTACGCTGTCCTCAATATTATGTGCAGGGACATTTAGCATAGACTGTACGGAAATATCTGCACCGCCGCCGATTTTCAATTTTGAAGCAAATACAGATAATTTACTGCCCATGCTATCCTCCTACAACAATCTTCCAAATATCGTGTAATGAAATAAACGCCATCAAAATCAACAGTAGTGCAAAGCCGATACCGTTGACAATCGCTTCGACTTTTCGCGGAATGGGTTTTCTGAATATTCCTTCGATAAGCAAAAACAGAAAACGACCGCCGTCAAGTGCCGGGAACGGCAACATATTAACAACACCGAGGTTTACGGTAATGACCATCATAATATACACAATGCTCATTACTGCGGACGAAAAACTTGTTTTCAGACTTTCGGATGCAACATCGGTAATTGTTGACGCAAGCCCTACAGGGCCTGCCAAATCGTTTAGTCCGAATTGACCTTTAAATATACCGATAAGACTTCCCCACACCATTCTGACTATTGATACAGTTTGTGAAAAAGTTTGACCGATAACAGTGCCGAAAGTCTTTTCTATCGGCTTTACATAAAAATCTATCTGTAAAGAAGGTTTGTCACTGCCTTCGTTTTTCACGGTAACAAAATCAACATCTTTTAAAGTAACAATTTCGCCGTTTCGCCTTACTTTCATATCGGTACGAAAACGCGAACGGGTTTCTTTGTTCTGTGGAACGGGATAATCTTTTGAAAGTTCCAAATTGAAAAATGTATCTATATCATCAACAGATTTTGATGCAACAGACAAAGCGGTTTCTTTATCTTTGGCTTCGCGAACTTGCTTTGCTCCCTCTTCCCACAGTTTGTAGGATTCGTTGAAATCTTCGTCGGAAATATCTTTATTGTCGTTTACAATTCCTGCATAGTGGCGATACAAAGAAAACAGACAATCTTGTTTATATATTTCAAGAGAAGTGCCGTCAACTTCCTGTACAGGCAAAGTATACAGTGCAAATGAAAAGTCAGTTGATGTATTTACAGCGTAGCCGTTTATGTTGACGATTTCATCATCAGGCTGCAGTCCTGATACAGCAGAATAAGAATACGGCGCAAAAGACGAAACGGTATTAGATGCAAACTGCTCTTGAGGTAAGAGAGTAATCATCATTAAAACCAAGCCGAGAACGATGTTCATAAACGCACCGGCGATAATGATAATCATTCTTTTGTATATCTTTGCGTTATTGAATGAACGGGGATTTTCGCTGTCTTCGTCTTCGCCCTCCATAGCACAGTAACCGCCTATCGGAAAAACACGCAGAGAATAGGTAGTTTCGCCCTTTTGAAACGAGAATATTTTCGGTCCCATACCGAGGGCAAATTCGTTGACCTTTACCCCGCTTTTTTTAGCCGCAAGAAAATGTCCGCCTTCGTGGACAAAAATAATAAGTTCAAATAATACAACCGCAATTATTATAAGTGCAACAGTTGTGATAAAATCATCTCCAAAAATCAGATACTCGAAAGTACAAATTGCCGAGCGAGTTTGTCGGCAGTCAGTATATCTTCAAGCGAATTCGCTTCTTTGATATCGAAATGCTCAACAGCAGAATTCACAAGTTCGCCGATATCAAGGAAAGAAATCTTTCCGTCACGGAAAAGTTTGTTTGCAACCTCGTTTGCTCCGTTGGCAACACAAGGAGCAAGTCCGCCTTTGCTTATTGCTTTTTTACAAGCGGATAAGCACTTGAAAGTTTCATAATCAGGCGGGTAGAAAGTTAGTTTTGAAATGGTAGAAAAATCCACTTCGTTAACTAAAGAATCAAATCTTTGAGGATAGGTAATTGCATATTGAATGGGAATTCTCATATCAGGAAGCCCAAGCTGAGCGATAATCGAATTATCGGTATATTCAATCATAGAGTGAATAATGCTTTCACGGTGAACAACAACCTCGATATCATCGCAAGGAACATCAAAAAGCCACCTTGCTTCGATAATCTCAAGACCTTTGTTCATCATTGTAGCACTGTCGATGGTTATTTTTGCACCCATATCCCAGTTTGGATGATTAAGTGCCTGCTCGACGGTGACATTTTTTAGTTCATCCAAAGTCTTTCCGAAAAACGGTCCGCCGGATGCGGTAAGGATAATCTTTTTTAGTGCTTTCTTTTCGGGACAGCCTTGCAAGCATTGGAAAATCGCTGAATGTTCGCTGTCGACGGGAAATAATGTAACGCCGTTTTTCTTTGCTTCACTCATAACAAGAGAGCCACCTGCAACCAAGGTTTCTTTATTGGCAAAGGCTATGTCCTTTTTAGCTTTTATCGCAGAAAGCGTAGGCTCAATACCAACCATACCTACAACAGCGTTTACAACCAAATCTGCCTCATCCATAGTAGCGGCAGTAATTATGCCTTCCATGCCCGAAAGCACTTTTGTATCGGTATCGGCAAGTTTGATTTTCAAGTCCTTTGCCCTATCTTCGTTATACAAAACTGCGTATTTCGGTTTGAACTTTCGCACCTGTGTTTCAAGCAGTTCAATATTAGAATGTGCACAAAGGGCTGTGATATTAAGATTAAATTTTTCGGCTACCTGCAAGGTTTGAGTACCTATTGAGCCGGTAGAACCTAAAACGGATAGATTAGAAAACATATAACACCTTAAGAAATAATTGTCATAAACTGTGAAAGAGTAAAAACAAATATTGAACAGAAAATGACTGAATCAAATCTGTCGAGAGCGCCGCCGTGTCCGGGCATAATCGAGCCGTAATCTTTTATTTCCCAGTACCTTTTATTGACGGAAAAAGTTAAGTCACCGAGAATCGACAAAACTGAATTAACTACGCCGATAATAAGCAGAGCAATAAAGTTGACAGTTGCTTCTCTGTAAATCAGCATAAAGATAAGTCCGACAAGCATTGACGCTGCAATACCGCCGAGAACTCCGCCTACCGCACCTTCTACGGTTTTCTTCGGGCTTATTTCGGGACAAAGTTTTGTTTTTCCCATAAATGAGCCGACAAAGTATGCAGCAGAATCGGCAAGCCACGGAACGGCTAGAATCAATACACACCAAAAGGCGGTGTAACGGTTATCTTTACACGCTGTGTAGGTCAAACTTGTAAATGAAATTGAGAGTAATAATGTACCGCAGAATGTATAGAAAACCTCATTCGGCTTTATACTCTTGTGGCAAAATACCATAACTCCAAATGTAAATAAGATATAGACAAGAACAACAATAAAAAGTACATTTGAATATGAAAAGAGCGGTGCAAGAAAAGCAAATGCAATTGATGAGATAAAAAGCAATAGTTTTTCCTGCAATTTCGCAGCCGATAAAAGCTCATAAACACACAAAGCATTGATTACGGATACAGCAAGCGACACGACGATAGAATTCATCTCACCGAAAATGAGAATCAATATACACAGTGCTATTCCGACAACAGCGGAAATAATTCTTTTCTTCATAGTGTCACCACATCAAACTCCGCCAAAACGCCTATTGCGTTTTGCATATTCCAAAAGTGCTTTGTCTAAATCTCTTTCGGTAAAATCAGGCCAAAGTGTATTCATAATGCAATATTCACTATAGGCCTGCTGCCATAAAAGGAAGTTAGAAGTTCTGTATTCTCCGCTGGGGCGGATAATCAAATCGGGGTCAGGTTGGTTCGCTGTGTAAAGATTATCGCTTATCATTTGTTCGGTGATATCTTGTGATGAGATGTTACCGCTTTCGATTTTTTCTGCAATTTTCTTAACTGCATGAACGACCTCGTCACGACCGCCGTAATTCATAGCAATATTAAGCACCATACCATCGCGGTCTTTACTGTCGTTTTCGACCTCGTCCATAAGTTCTTTCAAATCATCGGAAAACGGTTCTTTCTCGCCTATGAAACGGACGATGATACTGTCATCCTTGAAATCGGTAATAGCCTCAATCATATATTCTTTGAACAGTTTCATCAAAGCGTCTACTTCTTCGGCGGGGCGAACCCAGTTTTCGGTAGAAAAAGCATAGACAGTAAGATACTTTATTCCGATATTACTGCAATATCTTGCTATTTTTCGAAAAGTCTGTGCTCCTGCAGTATGACCTGCACTACGGGGTAGCGCACGCTTTTTTGCCCAGCGTCCGTTACCGTCCATAATGATGCCTATGTGCTTTGGAAGTTCTATACCGGATATGTCAAGCGATTCGGTTTTTTCTTTCTTTTTGAAAAAAGACATCGACTAAATCTCCATAATCTCTTTCTTTTTCTTTTCGGCAACAGCGTCGACCTCTTTGATAAATTTATCGGTTTGGTCTTGTGCTTTCTTTTTACCGAGTTTTAAGTCGTCTTCGGTAATCTCGGAAGATTTTTCCATTGATTCCAATTTATCTATTGTATCTCTTCTTACATTTCTGATTTGGACTTTTGTATCCTCGGCGATAGAAGCGATTTCTTTTGCGATTTCTTTACGCTTATCTTCGGTAAGAGGCGGGAAAATCAAACGGATAATCTTGCCGTCGTTTTGAGGATTGATACCGATATCGGATGTTTGGATAGCCTTTTCAATCATTTTCAAAACAGATGTGTCCCAAGGCTGAATAGCAAGCGTTCTTGCTTCGATTACCGACACGGAAGCAAGCTGGTTTATCGGAGTGGGAACAGAATAATAATCAACTGTTACTTTTTCGAGAATTGCAGGATTTGCACGGCCTGCACGAATAGATTTGTATTCGTCGGTTAAATGGTCGATGCGTCTTTGCATACGCTCCTCAGATTTTTTTAATACTTCTTGCATAGGTAAATCCTCCTTTAATAAATATAAAATAAAATAGAATTACATATTAGTAACTAATGTACCGACACTTTCCTCGGTTACTGCTTTGTAGATATTATCGGGATTATCAATACTGAAAACCAAAAGGTCAATATTGTTATCTTTGCAAATAGCGGCTGCGGTAGAATCCATAACTTTCAAATCTTTTTCGAGAACATCGTAGAAAGAAAGTTTATCAAATCTTTTTGCGTTCGGATTCACTTCAGGGTCACTGTCATAAACGCCGTCTACCATAGTAGCTTTCAAGATGATTTCTGCTTCAATTTCGGCGGCACGCAACGCTGCGGCTGTATCGGTTGAAAAGAACGGGTTACCTGTACCGCAACCGAAGATTACAACTCTGCCTTTTTCCATATGTCTTATTGCACGATTACGGATATACGGCTCGGCTATCTGTCTCATACTGATAGCGGTCTGAACTCTTACATCAACTCCGAGTTGCTCCAATGAGTCGGCAACACCTAAAGCGTTGATAGTTGTTGCAAGCATTCCCATATGGTCTGCTCGTGTTCTATCCATATCGCCGGAACTCCTGCCACGCCAGAAGTTTCCGCCACCGACAACAATGGCTACCTGTACTCCATCGTCGGTAAGTTTTTTAATAGGCTCACAAAATGAGGCTACTGTGTCAAAATTTATTCCGTGTTTTTCATTACCGGCAAGAGATTCACCGGATAATTTTAGTAAAATTCTTTTATATTTTGAATTCAAGTCCTATCCCTCCATAATATATATTTTCAGTAATATAATAATACTACAATATGGCACTTTTGTAAAGACAAAATATGTAAAACTTGCACAAATTAACAATAATTTAACAATAAAAAAGGAGTAGCCGTAGCTACTCCTTAATTTTATTGGATTATTGAATCATACTTGCAACTTCTGCTGCGAAATCATCCTGGCGTTTTTCAATTCCTTCGCCCTTTTCAAAGCGAACAAATTTAACAACTTTGATGTCTCCGCCGAGTGCCTTTGAAACAGATTCAATGTACTTGCCAACTGTCATAGAGCTGTCTTTTACAAACTCTTGGTCGAGCAAGCAGTTTTCTTTATAGTACTTACCGATTTTACCTTCAACAATCTTAGAAAGAACCTGCTCGGGTTTGTTAGCCATTTTGGGATCTTGTTTCATCTGAGCAACAAGAATCTCTTTTTCGTGGTCAAGAACCTCTGCGGGTACATCTTCTTTAGAAAGATAAGGTGTATTCAAAGCGGCAATCTGCATAGCAACATCTTTACCGCAAGCAACAAACTGAGCGTCTGTTGTATCAACTGATGTTTCAAAGTTAACCAAAACACCAATCTTACCGCCTGCGTGAACATAAGCAACACTGGGACCGTCAAATCTTTCGAAACGACGGATTTTGATGTTCTCGCCGATTGTGAGAACTTTTTCCTGTAAAAGTTCAGCAACTGTCATATCGGAACCGTCTGCTTTGAGTGCGAGTAAAGCGTCAACATCAGCAGGTTTTTCTTTCATAACGGTTAATGCACAGGTTTTTACAAAAGCCTGGAAATCAGCATTCTTTGCTACGAAATCGGTTTCGGCGTTAACTTCGATAACAACGCCGCATTTATTATCTTCGCTTGTGAGAGCAAAAGCAACACCCTCTGCAGCGATACGGGAAGCCTTTTTAGCCTGCTTTGCAAGTCCCTGTTCTCTTAAAAAGTCGATAGCGGCATCCATATTGCCGTCAGCCTGTGTAAGAGCCTTTTTGCAGTCCATCATACCGCAACCTGTCTTTTCACGCAAAGCCTTAACATCTTGTGCTGTAAAAGCCATATATATCAATCCTTTCTAAAATTATCTATTATTCCTCTACGAGGTCTTCTACTTTTTCTTCTGTTTCTTCTGCTTCTTCATCTCTTGCAGCAGCGCCCATCTGGCCTTCTCTGCCTTCAATGATAGCATCGGCAATAGCACCTGCGATGAGTTTTACCGCACGGATAGCGTCATCGGTACCGGGGATAACATAGTCAACATCATCGGGATCACAGTTTGTATCAACAATAGCAACAACCGGAACGCCGAGTTTCTTTGCTTCTGCTACAGCGATTTTCTCTTTTCTCGGGTCAACGATGAAAAGACATCCGGGAATCTGATTCATTTCTTTGATACCGCCGAGGAATTTCTCGAGCTTTTCAATCTCAAGATTGAGTTTGATAACTTCCTTCTTGGGAAGCAAATCGAATGTGCCGTCTTCTTCCATAGTGCGGAGCTGTTTGAGTCTTGCGATTCTTCTGCGAATTGTTGTGAAGTTTGTGAGCATACCGCCGAGCCAACGAGCGTTTACATAGTAAGCGCCTGCACGCTCTGCTTCTTCCTTAACGGAATCCATAGCCTGCTTCTTTGTACCTACAAAGAGAACGCTTTTGCCTTCTACAGACAAATCTCTTACGAAATTGTAGGCTTCTTCGAGTTTTACAACGGTTTTCTGCAAATCGATAATGTAGATACCGTTGCGCTCTGTGTAGATGTACGGAGCCATTTTGGGGTTCCATCTTCTTGTCTGGTGGCCGAAATGAACGCCGGCTTCCAGAAGTTGTTTCATAGAAACTACTGACATAATTTTTCCTCCTCAGGTTAAAACCTCCGCCGTGCCTTGAATTTTGCCGGGACAAACACATTTGTGTCACTGAGCCGGTAAGCAACGGCGTGCGTAATGCCTAAATATTATACCATAAAAAATAAAAAAATCAAGCATTTTTTTGATAAATGCTTGATTTCTTTTACAATGTTAATTTGTCTTATTAATACAAATCAAAGAATTTTACTCCTGCGTATTCGCAGATGAAGTTCTGTGATTCGTGCCAAGGGCTTGAACAGTACTTCGGAGCATAGAAAGAAAGTACTCTGTGCTGTACTGCACTACCGCCTTGGTCAAAGATGTAGTTGATAACTTCTTTACAGGTTGAACTCGGAGTAATCGATGTTGAACCGTAGTAGCCGTAAGCGTTGATAACATCTTTGATGTTAGAATACCCGCCGCGAACGAAAGCGTCGCGCAAGCATTGTGCGACAAGTGCCATTCCTGTATATCCGCAGGAACCTGCTTCGCCCATTACAATACGTTCTGCGAGGTCGCGGTCTTTATCAGACAAACTGATAGCATAACTTGTATAGCTTGAATCTGCCTTTGGAATATCCAAAAGATATCCGCTGCCGACAGATGCGCTGACATACGAGTTATCGTCTGCGCCTGTTGTAGTGCTGCTTTGAGAAGATTCGGGTTCGGAATCTGCTTGAGGTTCGTAAACAATTACGGGCTCTGTTGCAGTTTCCTCTTCTTCTTCGTCCTTTTGAGCAGCTTTTAAAGAAAGTTCTTTAATCACATCCTGAGCTTTCTTTTTAGCTTCGTCAATAGTGACCGCTCTCGAACGAGTATCTTCTTTATCTAATATATACGCTTGTTTATTGTCAGTTTCTGTTTTTTGGGATTCACTTGCAGCATCTACCATGAACGCAGTAATAGTTGTACTGACTGTCACTGTAATGACAATTGCCAATACTATGATGTACTTTGCACTTTTCTTAACAAATGTACTCATTTATTCTGCCTCCTTTATGTAGTCTTATCGGTGATCCAAATTTCGTGATGGCATAGTTTTTCCTTGTTACTATTTCATCACAGGTGTTATTTAACCATATTTTTTGAAAAATTGCAAGTTTGTAACTTCTTGGTTTTAATTCTAAATTAGCATTATAATCGCCTTTTTATTCTGAATTCGCATTATTTTTTATGTATTTTGTATAAGATACACAATTATCTATAGTGCAATTTGCCAAGCCTCACAAATATTTTTAGTGACAAAATGTTACAAATTTGTTCCTATTTTTTGCTTTGTTTACCTTTTTTTGCACTCTAAAATCGACAAGAATCGTATCTTCACCTATTAAATTTATATTATCCCATGGAATAATATAATCTTCGCTTCTACCGAATAGCCCAAAAAAGCGTGGACGACCGAAAACAACAAGTGAAACAACTTTTGCGCACTTAGTATCTATCTCCAAATCGTCAACATATCCTATGCGAGTACCGTCACAAGCATTAATAACTTCTTTGTGGCGCAGTTCTACCAATCTGCAAGACATATATTCGCCTCCTGTTCTTAATAATATGCCGGAAGAAGGCAAAAAAATACACCCTCATTCTCTTTGAAGTCCTTTTCAAAAGAATTGGGGTGTAAATATATCAATAACTGTGTGCTTCTTTGAGCATCATATCTTTGACTTTCATAAGTCTTGTCTGGGTACTGCGTTCATTTTCGTCAAGTTTTCGAGAGATATATTTAATCTGCTCGGTAGTCTGAGGAATGACAACATGTTCAAGGGCATTAACTCTGCGACGGGTTTTCTCGATTTCGCTTGCCATAAGACGACAGGCGTTTTCGACTTCGGCAAGTTTTATCATATCAGGGAACAAATCGTTAAGCGACTGTACTGCGTCATCAAGGTCGGAAGAAGTAAACGCAAAGCCGTAAGAGAAAATGTCGTTCTTATTCGGAGTTCTTGTAGTTACATCAAATGTTGGAATATCTACACTCATAACATTTTTGTTTGATACTTCAACATAGACCTCCTGCTTTGGTGCCAATAAAGCGGTTGACAAAGTCTCTTCGCTCATAGATGCCTTTGCAAGTACAAATCCCAAATTAGCATTTTTTATTTGATTTTCAACTTTGATTCTCAGTTCTTTGTTTTCCTTAACAAGTTCCAAAAACTGTCGCATAAGTTCGTCACGCTTGTCTTTTAAGAGTTTGTGTCCTCTTGTTGCGGTAACTAACTTTTTCTTTAGTTTGCTCAGTTCCATTCTTGTCGGGTTAACATGAGCGAGTGCCATAGTGTCACCTCAATTATTTTTGATAGTACATATCAAGGAATTTGTCATCAATTCGTTTGAGTTCCGAGCGCGGAAGAATAGACAGAAGTTTCCAGCCTATGTCTAAAGTTTCTTCAATACTGCGGTTTGAGTCATAGCCTTGGGATACATATTCTTTTTCAAACCTGTCGGCAAACTCTGCATAGATTTTATCGATATCGGTCAAAGCGGCTTCGCCCAAAATAACCATAAGTTCTTTTGCGTCTTTGCCCCTAGCGTAAGCGGCGAAAAGTTGGTTCATTGTATTTGAGTGGTCTGCACGGGTTTTTCCGTCGCCGATACCTTTATCTTTAAGTCTTGACAAAGACGGCAAAACATCAATGGGCGGAGAAATATTCTTTCTGTAAAGGTCACGGGAAAGAATAATCTGTCCTTCTGTGATATAGCCGGTAAGGTCGGGAATCGGATGAGTTTTGTCATCTTCGGGCATAGTCAAAATCGGAATCAATGTAATTGAGCCGTTCTTTCCTCTTTGTCTTCCTGCACGCTCATAGAGTGTTGCAAGGTCGGTATACATATAACCGGGATAGCCGCGTCTGCCGGGTACTTCTTTTCTTGCGGCGGAAACTTCTCTTAATGCATCGGCGTAGTTTGTTATATCCGTAAGGATTACCAAAACATGCATACCTGCGTCAAAAGCAAGGTATTCGGCAGCGGTAAGAGCCATACGCGGTGTGGAAATACGCTCGATAGCGGGGTCGTTTGCAAGATTGATAAAAAGTACAGTTCTGTCAATAGCGCCTGTTTCTTTAAAACTTTCTATAAAATAGTTGGATTCTTCAAAAGTGATACCCATAGCGGCAAATACAACGGCGAATTTTTCGTCTTTGCCTCTTACTCTTGCCTGCCTTGCAATTTGGGCAGCAAGTTGGGCATGAGGGAGTCCCGATGCAGAGAAAATCGGAAGTTTTTGTCCTCTTACCAAGGTGTTAAGTCCGTCAATTGCGGAAACACCTGTTTGAATAAACTCCTGCGGATAATTTCTTGCGGCGGGATTCATCGGAAGTCCGTTGATATCAAGTCGCTTTTCAGGGAGAATTTCGGGGCCGTCATCAATCGGGCGTCCCATACCGTCAAATACTCTTGACAACATATCGGTAGAAACACCGAGTTCCATACTTTTGCCCAAAAATCTTACTTTTGAATTAGAAAGGTTGATACCGGCGGCGGAGTCGAAAAGTTGTACCAAAGCATCTGTACCGTTGATTTCGAGAACTTTGCATCTTCTGACTTCGCCGGATGCAAGTTCGATTTCACCGAGGTCGTTGTAATTTACATCGCTGACGCCTTTGACAAGCATAAGAGGGCCTGCAACTTCTTGTATAGTTCTGTATTCCTTTGGCATTACTCTTCCCCCTTGCTTATTATAGTATCAATATCTATATCAAGATTGTATATGATATCATCATAAGTTTTCTTGATTTCATCTTCTTTTACATATTTAAATCTGCCTATGCGTTCTCTTATCGGCATATTTACAAGCAATTCTATATTTGCACCTTTTTTCAATGCATTAAGTGATTTGTCATAGAATGCAAGGATAAGTTGCATCATATTATGTTGCTTTTTCAATGTAGTATAGGTATCAGTTTCGTGGAAAGCGTTTTGATGCAAGAAGTCTTCACGGATAGAACGGGCAGTTTCGAGTTTCAGTCTGTCGGTTGTAGACAGAGCATCCATACCGACAAGTTTTACGATTTCTTCGAGTTCGGATTCGTCTTGTAACAAACCCATAATCTTAGCACGCAAGTCCATCCAGTCTTCTGCAACATTTTCTTCGTACCATTTTGACATTGAATCTACATACAAAGAGTAAGAAGTCAGCCAGTTTACAGCAGGGAAATGACGCTTGTATGCAAGGTTTGAATCAAGTCCCCAGAAAACTTTTACGATACGCAAAGTTGCCTGTGATACAGGTTCGGAAATATCACCGCCTGGAGGTGATACAGCGCCGATAACTGACAGGAAGCCTTCGTTATACTCAGAGCCGTTTGTTACGACTCTGCCTGCGCGCTCATAAAACTGTGCAAGTCTTGAGCCCAAATATGCGGGATAGCCTTCTTCACCGGGCATTTCTTCCAATCTACCTGACATTTCACGCAGAGCTTCTGCCCATCGGGAAGTTGAGTCAGCCATCAAAGCAACGGAATAACCCATATCACGGAAATACTCGGCAATAGTGATACCTGTATAAATAGATGCTTCACGAGCGGCAACAGGCATATCGGAGGTATTGGCAATCAAAACAGTACGCTCCATAAGAGAGTGTCCCGATTTCGGGTCGATAAGTTCGGGGAACTCGTTAAGTACATCGGTCATCTCGTTTCCGCGTTCACCGCAGCCGATATAGACAACAATGTCGGATTCTGCCCATTTTGCAAGTTGGTGCTGAACTACTGTTTTACCTGAGCCAAAAGGACCGGGTACAGATGCAACATCGCCTTTTGCAATCGGGAAAAGTGTATCAATAACACGCTGCCCTGTGACAAGAGGCATATCGGGAGAAAGTTTTTTCTAGTACGGTCTGCCGATACGAACAGGCCATTTCTGCATTAAGCAGACATCGTGGCTTTCGCCTTTTTCGTCTTCTACTACACAGTCGGTATCAACTACTGTATATTCGCCTGAATCAATCTTTTTGATGGTACCGCTGACACCGTTAGGCACCATAATCTTGTGGATAACGATTTCGGTTTCCTGTACTGTACCGACGACATCACCGGGGACAACCTTATCGCCGACCTTCTTTGTTGCGATAAACTGCCATACCTTGTCGCGCTTTAGGGATGGTACAAAAACTCCGCGGGAGAGGTTGTTACCGCTGACTTTCATAATATCATCAAGCGGTCTTTGGATACCGTCATATATGCTTTCGATAAGTCCGGGGCCTAACTCAACGGAAAGTTGGCTTCCTGTTGATACAACAGGCTCGCCCGGTCCTAAACCGGAAGTTTCCTCATATACCTGTATTGATGCCAAATCCCCATGCATTTCGATAATTTCGCCGATAAGTTTCTGTGAAGATACATGAACAACGTCAAACATATTTGCGTCTCTCATACCTTCGGCTATAACAAGCGGACCTGCTACCTTTTTAATTACGCCTGTACTCATATAATCATTCCTTTTGATTAGTCGTTAAAAATAATATCACTGCCGACTGCCTTTTCGACAGATTCCTTCACGGCTTTCAAGCCGTTTCCGGTATTCCCCGTAACACCGGGGATGAGGATAATTGCGGGAGTTTGTGCTTCGTTATATTTTGTTATTTCTTTTTCGAGCAAAACAGCCGTTGACTCTGTAACATAAATAATACCATAGTTACCGCTTTGACAAAGTTTTTTGAACATCGGGGGTAATTCTTCATATTCTTCGATAAAATAGGTATCGAGTCCCAAAGCTGAAAATCCGTAGATGCTTTCCCTATCTCCTACTACTGCAACTCTATACATACATTTCCCTCAATCTTTCTCTGACGACATCGGTATCAATGTTAGCGGTTTTTGCAGTCAGTATCATTCTTACCGCTTTTATCTCGTTATTT
>JAGHTC010000024.1 GCA_018065465.1 Candidatus Ruminococcus equi | reverse complement strand
GGCGTAAACCTTACCACCGAGCCTTGTTATCAAACTAAAAAGTTGTATCAAAAATAACTTTTATCTTTTGATTTGTGATAAAAAACGATATATTCACGACCGACAATTACACAATATCACATTTTTGGAAAAATATTCTTGATTTAATAGACAAAGAGTAGTAAAATAATAAAGATGTATCAATTACATTTAATTTTTTATAATTTATTTTCAGGAGGAAATATTTATGGCAGTAAAAGTTGGTATTAACGGATTTGGAAGAATCGGCAGACTCGCATTCCGCCAGATGTTCCAGGCAGAAGGCTATGAGGTAGTTGCAATCAACGACCTTACAGACCCGAAAATGCTCGCTCATCTTCTCAAATACGATTCAGCACAGGGCAGATACGCTCTCGCTGACAAAGTAGAAGCAAAAGAATCTTCTATCGTTGTTGACGGTAAAGAAATCACTATCTACAAAGAACCCGATGCAAACAACATTCCTTGGGGCAAACTCGGTGTTGATGTTGTTCTCGAGTGCACAGGTTTCTATTGCTCAAAAGAGAAATCTATGGCTCACATCAACGCAGGCGCAAAGAAAGTTGTTATCTCTGCTCCCGCAGGCAACGACCTCAAAACTATCGTTTTCTCAGTTAACGAAGACACATTGACAAAAGATGACCAGATTATTTCTGCTGCATCTTGTACAACAAACTGCTTGGCTCCTATGGCTAAAGCATTAAACGACCTGACTCCTATCCAGAGTGGTATCATGTCCACTATCCACGCTTATACAGGCGATCAGATGGTACTTGACGGCCCTCACAGAAAAGGCGATTTAAGACGTGCTCGTGCAGCAGCTATCAACATCGTTCCTAACTCAACAGGTGCAGCAAAGGCTATCGGTCTTGTTATTCCGGAACTCAACGGCAAGCTCATCGGTTCTGCTCAGCGTGTTCCCGTTCCGACAGGTTCTACAACTATCCTCACAGCAGTTGTTAAGGGTAATGTAACTGTTGACCAGATTAACGCAGCTATGAAAGCAGCCGCTTCCGATTCTTACGGCTACAATGTTGACCCGATTGTTTCTTCCGATGTTATCGGTATGACATACGGTTCATTGTTCGATTCTACTCAGACAATGGTTAACTATATGGCTGATACAGATACAACAGAAGTACAGGTTGTTTCTTGGTATGACAATGAGAACTCTTACACATCACAGATGGTAAGAACTATCAAATACTTCGCAGAACTGTAATAGAAATATTCGCAATTTTAGGCTCGGTTTTTACCGAGCCTTTTTTGTTTTGTTGCGAAAATAATTCTAATTTAGAATTATAAATAATGGCGTTTTTCCAAATAACGAATTATTGACAAAAATTATGAAATATAGTATAATACTCCTGTTATCTGTGTAAAAAAATAAACACAAAGGAGAAATATTATGAAAAGAGTATTAGCACTTATGCTTGCTATTGCTATGGTTGCTTCTCTTGCTATCCTTACAGGATGCGGCAACGAGGATGCAAAAAAAGCAACTGCAAACGAAACAACAAACGAAAACAAAACCTATGTTATCTATTCCGACAACGCTTTTGCACCGTTTGAGTACCTCGACGAGGAAACAAATGTATATGTAGGCGTTGACATGGATCTCTTGGCAGCAATTGCCGAAGACCAGGGCATTAAATATGAAATGCACAACGAAGGTTTCGACGCTTCTATGGGTGCAGTTCAATCCGGTCAGGCTGACGCAATGATCGCCGGTATGACTATCAAACCCGAAAGAGAAGAAACATTTGATTTCTCCAACGGCTATTTTGAAGACGGTCAGGTTCTTGTTGTAAAGAAAGACTCCGATATTAAAGAATTTACTGACCTCAAAGGCAAGACTGTTGCTTGTAAAACTTCTACAGCAGGCGGTGACTTTGCTGAATCTATCAAAGAACAGTATGGCTTTACAATCAACTATTATGAGGGTTCTAACGAAATGTATCAGGCAGTTCTCAACGGCGTTGACTCTGCTTGCTTCGAAGATTTCTCAGTTATCGGCTGGGCTATCAAACAGGGCGGTACAGACCTTTCTATCGTTTCAGAAGTAGTAAACAGCGCTCCTTACGGCTTTGCTGTAAAGAAAGGTACTAATGCAGAACTTATCGAAAAGTTCAACAAAGGTCTTGAAAACATCAAGGCTTCCGGCAAGTACAAAGAAATTCTTGCTAAATACGGTTATTAATTCTCACATTAGAACAGCAATTTTTTCAGCATGGTGAGACAGCCATGCTGAATTTCTTATAAGGCAGAGATGTAATTTTATGGATTTTGGTAGAGTATTAAGAGATGCGACACCGCTGTTATTAGAAGGACTAAAACTTACTATCGGTGTTTCTATCATCGCTATTGCTATCGGCATTGTCATCGGACTTTTTATGTGCCTGATGAAGATGTCTAAAAACGGAATATTGCGTGCGATTGCCGCTGTGTATATTTGGATTATCCGCGGAACTCCGATGCTTGTACAGGCGTTTATTGTCTTCTTCGGTTTCCCACAGGTTATCCAGTTGCTTTCACCAAGTTTCAGGCTTGATGCTTTTACAGCGGGAATTATCACTTTGAGTCTTAACGCAGGTGCATACCTTGCCGAGATTTTCCGCGGCGGTATCATGGCTGTACCGAGAGGTCAGGAAGAAGCTGCGCGTTCTTTGGGACTTTCAAAGTCAAAAACAATGATAAAAGTTGTTTTGCCTCAGGCGTTCAAAGTTTCTATTCCTTCGCTCGTAAATCAGTTTATCATTTCCATAAAGGATACATCTATCCTTTCCTGTATCGGACTTGCCGAATTGGTTAACAAAGCAAAAACCTATGTCGGCTCATCGTATCAGTTCTTTTCGACTTACATATTGGTAGCGGCTTTTTACCTCGTTATCATATCATTGCTTATGATTTTGTCGAACTATGTAGAAAAGAGATTTAAGTATGAAACAAAAAAGACAAGACACAATGAATAAAATTGATGTCAACGAAAAGTTAATAGTTAAGGATCTTCATAAGCATTTCGGCAAATTACAGGTCTTAAACGGCATTGATACTACCGTAAGTGAAGGCGAGGTTGTCTGTGTTATCGGTCCCTCCGGCTCGGGTAAATCCACCTTCTTGCGTTGCTTAAATCAACTTGAAGAAGTAACTTCGGGTACCATCATCATTGACGGCTACGATATTACCGACAAAAAGGTAAATATCAACAAGGTAAGAGAAAATATCGGAATGGTTTTCCAGTCGTTCCATCTTTTCCCGAATATGACTGTCAAGAAAAATATTATGATGGCACCGGTAACGCTGAAAAAGATGACAACCGAAGAAGCAGAAAAAAAGGCTGAAGAACTCTTAACAAGAGTCGGCCTGCTTGATAAAAAAGATGCTTTTCCGATTGAACTTTCCGGCGGACAGCAACAGCGTGTTGCTATTGCCCGCGCACTTGCTATGAACCCCGACATTATGCTCTTTGACGAGCCTACATCCGCTTTGGACCCCGAAATGGTCGGAGAAGTTCTGGATGTTATGAAAGAACTCGCAAGAGAGGGTATGACGATGATAGTTGTTACCCACGAAATGGGCTTTGCAAGAGAGGTTGCCGACCGCGTTATCTTTATGGACGGCGGTGTTATTGTTGAAGAAGGCTCACCTATGGAAGTTTTCCTCAACCCGCGTCAGGAAAGAACACAGGATTTCTTAAAGAAAGTTTTATAACTTACATAAAAAAACACCCGTTTGTGATAAACACAAACGGGTTATTTTTATGCCATTATTTCCAATTTAATGTGTCTTGATATACATTGATGTAGTCTTGAGCGCTTCTTTCCCAAGAGTTGTTGCTCATCATAGCACGCCACATAAGTTGATGCCAGCCCTGGTCGTCATAGATACCCGACAAAGCACGCTTAACAGCGTTGCACATATCGGCGATATCATAGTTGCGGAAAGTAAATCCGTTGCCGTAGTTATCGGCTGAATCAAATACAGAGTCTTTCAGTCCGCCTACTTCTCTTACAACCGGGATAGTACCGTAGCGAAGTGCTATCATCTGCGAAAGTCCGCAGGGTTCCTGACGAGACGGCATAAGGAAGATATCCGAGCCTGAGTAAATCTTTCTTGCAAGTTCGGGAACGAAACCGTGACAGAAGCATACTCTGCCGGGATAGTTCCACTGCAGGTCATTGAAGAATTTTTCGTATTCATCATCGCCCGAGCCTAAAATAACAAACTGCATATTATTGTTGTTGAGCAAGTCCTGAATACCGCCGCGAACAAGGTCAAGGCCTTTGTGCGCAACAAGGCGGGTTATCATAGAAACAATCGGTATCTGCCAGTTTTGTTCAATGCCGAGGCGTTCCTGAAGCCTTCTCTTACATTCGCCCTTACCGCGCATATCATCTTTTGTATAGTTGCAGTAAAGTTGATAGTCGGTAGCGGGGTCATAACTTGCCTCGTCAATACCGTTGAGTATACCGCAAAGTTTGTAGTGGTTGCGGTTTAGTGAGTGGTGCAGGCCGTAGGAGTACCACGGGTCTTTTATTTCTGCGGCGTAACTCGGTGAAACGGTGGTAACTCGTGTTGAACATTCGATAGCACCTTTCATCATATTGAGTTTGCCGTCCATCTCGATTATCTTTGTTTCTGTCGGAGGAACACCTACGCACTCGGTGTTAACTTCCCAACCGTACATACCCTGATACTGGATATTGTGAATGGTGAAAACGCTCTTGATGTTGTAGTACCACGGATTCTTTGAATAGAAAAGATAGTAGTAAACAGGAACTAAAGCGGTCTGCCAGTCGTTTGTATGGATAATATCGGGATGGAAATCAATATAGGGGAGCATTTCAAGAATAGCACGAGAGAAGAAAGCAAATCTTTCGGCATCATCATAGAAGCCATAGAGTTTATCTCTCTTGAAATAGTATTCGTTGTCGATAAAGTAGTATGTGCAGTCATTCCATCTTGCCCAGAAAAGTCCGCAGTATTGGTGACGCCATGCAACAGGAACGGTGAAATTAGTGATAAAATTCATCTGGTTTTTCAAGTCCTGGGGAATAGTTCCGTAAAGTGGCATAACGATACGGCAGTCCTGACCTTTTCTGCAAAGAGTATGGGGCAGAGAGCCTGCTACATCAGCAAGTCCGCCTGAACCTGCAAAAGGATTTGCTTCACTTGCGCAATATAATATTCTCATAAAAATTCCTCCGATTATGGTGATAATTTATACAATGGATTTTTTTGATATATACATGGGATAAGAGTCACAGCCCTGAATCTGTCGTCCCTCTTTTATGGTGACATCCTTGTCGATAACAACATAAGAGAGAATCGAGTTGTCGGAAATCACGGTATCCTGCATAATGATACTGTTCTTAACGATAGTGTTCTTACCGACATAAACGCCTTTTGAAATAATGGAGTTTTCGACAGTACCGTTGATGATACAGCCCTGTGCAATAAGAGAGTTCTTGACAGAACTTTCAAGTCCGTATTTACATGGAATGTCATCACGAACTTTGGTGTAAATGGGGCGTTGTGGGTTGAAAAGTTCATCTCTTATATCGTTGTCCATCAGTTTCATATTTGCATCGAAATAAGCTTTGACAGATGTAATGAATTCGCAGTAACCGGTGCTTTCATATCCGTAGAGTTTGTATTTTGATATGTTCGGCTGGAAGATATCTTTGATAAAATCATATCTGCATTCTGCGATACATTTTTTAACAGCAGCCATCAGAAAATCTTTCTTCATCAAAATCGAGCCTGTTGTAAGGTTATACTCATCATTTGTGACAGGTGAAACCATAATTTTCGTAATTCTGCTTTCGCTGTCGAGTTCAAGAATAGAACGGAAATCGCTTTGAATATGGTCAATGCGCTTCTTGGTGTAGACGAAAGTGACATCGGCATCTTTTTCTTCGTGGAACGCAAGCACTTTTGAATAGTCAATATTCATAATGCAGTCGGACGGAGAAATCAGTACATATTCTTCATCACCGTGTTCGATATATCCGTGAAGGTTGCTGAATGTTTCGATAAGGTTTGAAAAATCGTGTTCACCGTAGGGCGGAAGGATAGAAAGACCGCTTCTGCGTCTTGCAAGGTCCCAAGCACTTCCCGAGCCTAAATGGTCCATAAGTGAGTGGAAATTACTCTTTGCGATAATGCCGACATTGTTTATGCCGGAGTTACTCATATTCGAAAGAGGAAAGTCGATGATGCGGTATTTTCCGCCGAAAGGAACGCTTCCCATGGTGCGTTGTGAGGTAAGGTCGGGAAGATGCTTTTCGTTGGTATTAGCAAAAATCAAGCCTAAAATTTTATTGCTTCCCATAATCACACCTCCACATCTTTGTCTATCATTTCTTTCGGACCGATAACAACATTTTCGCCGATAGTCAAGCCGTCACCGATAACGGTAACGCCCCAATCGTCAAGGTTTTCGACATCGGAGGGATTAGCACCGATTTTCGCACCTTTTTTGATTACGGTATTTTCGCTGACTATGGAGAACTGAATGTTTGCACCGTCTTCAATAACGGTGTTCGGCATAATGATAGAGGAGTTAATTGTTGCACCCTTTCCGATAGTAACACCGGAAAACAGAATGGAAAATTCAAGCTTGCCGTCAACCTTACAACCGTCGGAAATCATTGAGTTTTGTATCTCGGCATCTTTGCCGACATAGTGCGGGGGCATCATGGGATTTCTTGAATAGATACCCTTTAAGTCGAGAGTAACATTCGGGTCTAACAAATCCATATTTGCTTCCCAAAGGCTGTCGATAGTGCCGACATCTTTCCAGTATCCCTCGAAAGGATAAGCAAACATTTTCTCGCCTGAATTAAGCATAAACGGCAAAACATCTTTACCGAAGTCGTTTGATGAATTTTCGTTTGCCTCGTCTTTGATGAGATACTCTTTGAGAATCTTCCAACTGAAAACATAGATACCCATAGAGGCGTTAGTGCTCTTCGGGTGTTCGGGCTTTTCGTCAAATTCATAGATAGAGCCGTCTTCGTTTGTATTGAGAATACCGAAACGAGATGCTTCTTCAAGCGGAACATCAATAACGGCAATAGTACAGGCGGCACCTTTTTTCTTGTGGTACTTAATCATTTCGGCATAATCCATCTTGTAGATGTGGTCGCCTGAAAGTACAACAATGTAGTCGGGGTCGTATCTGTCGATGTATCCGATATTCTGATATATTGCGTTGGCGGTACCCGAATACCAGTCCGAGCCTTCTTTTGATTCATAAGGGGAAAGGCAGGTAACACCTGAATGCATACCGTCCAAATCCCACGGCTGACCGTTGCCGACATACTCGTTTAGTTCAAGCGGTTGGTACTGTGTCAGCACACCGACTGCCTCGATTCCCGAATTGATACAGTTGGAAAGAGGAAAGTCGATAATTCTGTATTTCCCGCCGAAAGGTACGGCGGGTTTTGCAATTTTCTTTGTCAACACACCGAGACGAGAACCTTGTCCTCCTGCAAGGAGCATCGCAACGGTTTCTTTTTTAGGTAACATATTGTTCCCTCCAAAATTTCAATAAATTTATTTTATCAAAACATTGAGTTATTTCTTGTCGGTTTCGGTAGATTTTTTAGAAGCAGGCTTCTTTGCAGCCGTTTTCTTTGCAGTCGTTTTCTTTGCAGTAGGCTTTTTGTCATCTGCTTTTTTGGCTGCAGGCTTTTTAGCAGGTGATTTTTTTGCTTCTGCCTTTTTTGCTTCTGCTTCTTTTGCTTTCTTTGCGGCAGCACGCTTAGCTCTTGCTTTTTTTGCTGCTTCGCGCTTCTTTTCTGCGGGACTTTGCATTTTCTTTGTGCATTTAAAGTACATTGCACTCATCGGCGGAAGGTTAAGTTTAATTGACTGCTCAAAGCCGTGCATAGCCTCGCCGTCGGATTTTATCTCTGTACCGTTTGTGATACCCGAACCGCCGAATTCTACATTGTCGGAGTTAAATACTTCGGTATAAATACCGTAGTCGGGAACACCGATAAAGTAGTTTTCTCTGTACATCGGCTGGAAGTTGCATACAACGATGACATTGTTTCCGTCTTTGTCGATACGGCGGAAAGCAATAACAGACTGCTGATAGTCGTCGTGGTGAATCCAGTTGAAGCCTTCCCAGGTAAAGTCAACCTGGTACATACATTTATTGTCAAGGTAGAATTTGTTAAGTGCTTTGAAGAAATCGTTTAACTGTCTGTGCTTGTCGTAGCCTAAAAGTCCCCATTGCAGTTCTTCGGTTGAGTTCCATTCGTCAAACTGTCCGAGTTCGGCACCCATAAAGGTGAGTTTCTTTCCCGGGTGAGCCATCATATATGAAAGGAAGACTCGAACGCCTGCAAATTTCATATCATAGTCGCCGGGCATTTTGTTGATAAGAGAGCCTTTGCCATATACAACTTCATCGTGAGAAATCGGGAGCAGGAAGTTCTCGGAGAAAGCATAGAGGAAGGAGAAAGTGATGTTGTCGTGGTGATATGGTCTCCAAAGCGGATCGAGTGACATATATGAAAGCATATCGTTCATCCAACCCATATTCCATTTGTAGTCAAATCCAAGACCACCGTCGGTTACAGGGCGAGAAACCATCGGCCAAGATGTGCTTTCTTCGGCAATCATCATAACATCGGGATGGTGCAGATGAACTGCTGTGTTAAGTCTTTGCAAGAACTCAACAGCTTCAAGATGTTCGTGACCGCCGTACTGGTTTGCTACCCATTCGCCGTCTTTACGGTTGTAGTCAAGGTAGAGCATAGAAGCAACAGCGTCAACTCTGATACCGTCAACATGGTATTTATCAAGCCAGAACATAGCAGAAGAAACAAGGAAGGAGATAACCTCGTATCTTGCATAGTCAAATACATAGGTACCCCATTCTTTATGTTCGCCTTTTCTGGAGTCTTCGTATTCGTAGCAATGAATACCGTCAAAACGACCGAGACCGTGAGCATCTTTCGGGAAGTGAGCGGGTACCCAGTCGAGGATAACGCCGATACCTGCCTGATGGCAACGGTCAATAAAGTTCATAAACTGCTCAGGTGAGCCGTAGCGGGAAGTAACAGCATAGTAGCCTGTTACCTGATAACCCCAAGAGCCGTCAAAAGGATATTCGGTCATAGGCATAAATTCAATGTGGGTGTAGCCCATTTCCTTAACATAGGGGATAAGTTCATCGGCAAGTTTGTCGTATGAAAAAACATTTCCGTCTGCATATTTACGCCAAGAGCCTGCGTGAACTTCGTAGATGTTTACAGGGTTTTCATAATGCGGGTTGTTTTTCTTGTATTCAAACCACGCGTCGTCGTTCCATGCGTATTTGTCAATGTCATAAATCATAGAAGCGTTGTCGGGACGAGTCTGACAATGGAAAGCATAGGGGTCGGTTTTGAGAATTTTCTCAAACCAGGGTGTTTCGACACAGTATTTGTAAATTTCGTATTCACCGAGTCCCTCAATGAAGAGTTCCCAAACACCGCCGTCGCTGATTTTATACATATAGTTTGCCATTTTGTCCCAGTTGTTAAAGTTGCCGACAACGGAAACCGTCAGGGCGTTTGGCGCCCATACACGAAAGACGATGCCGTCTTTTCCGTCCCAATTAACTTTGTGAGCACCCAGAAACTCATAGGCTCTTACGGCATCACCGCCGTGAAACAGGTCAAGAGGATATCTTTCATCGTTAAGTTGATAATTCATAAAGTTTTCTCCTTGCTTTTAATAGTACAAAATATATCTGCACATATTTCTTCTAATATATTTTACCAATTTTTTAGTACAATTT
>JAGHTC010000025.1 GCA_018065465.1 Candidatus Ruminococcus equi | reverse complement strand
ATATAAATGAATTCAAAAAATGAACGGGAGTTTGGAATTTTTCTTCTATACTTTTTAATATTAACTGAATATTGATTTTGTTATTCTAATAAATAAGTAATAAAACATGATTGAAATATTTCACTTTATTGAATAAAGGCAAAATTGAATGTGTAGAAGGCTATCATAAAGACAGAATTAACTATGCAGTTAAAATGTATGATGAAAGTAAAGCAATGAAAGGTGCGTTCTCTTGGGTTTATATGTTCGAAATGGCACAGGAAATTCACAATAAATAATTATCGTTTCTAAGCCATCGGCTTGTGTTCTATCTGCACAACAGTATGAAAGTCGAAGATTAGAAAAATTAAAACAAAAGGCTACTTCACATCACACAGTGTGAGGTAGTCTTTTTTAGTGAGTATAAATGTGATATATTATCTTGCAAAATTCGGGATTTATGTGATATAATTTGACAAAAGTAAAAACTTACGAGGTAAAAAGATGAAAGTTGAAGAAAAACTAATCAGTTTAGTAAAAAATTATTATGAAAAAATAGACTTTACTATCGGTTATCCAGTATGTCAATATCCGAATATGGAAGGCTTTGGAGAATGGTATTCTAAAAGCGGTATCTGTGATATGGTTCTCGATAATGTAGGAAATCCGTTCGCAGAGGAACAATTTATTTTAGGTTCATCCGTGATTGAACAAGAAGTTATTCGAACATTCGCTTCATTATATGGCATTTCTAAGGACAATGCATGGGGGTTTGTTACCAATAGCGGCACAGACGGAAATATGCACGGTATCTATTTTGGCGCAAAGAAACTTCAAAATGAAACAGGAATGCTTCCGATTGCCTATGTTTCCAAAGAAGCACATTATTCTTCTTACCGTATATGTGATGTACAAAATCTTGAAGTCAAGTTGATAGACCGCGGCGAAAACGGCGGTATGGACCTCGAATGTTTGAGAAAAAGTATTGACCCGACTAAACCTGCACTGATAATCATTGCGATCGGTTCGACTTTTATGGGTGCTATTGACGACCAAGCGGGAATACAGAAAGTTTTAGACGATGTAAAACCGATTGGTGTTTATAAACATTTGGATGCCGCATTATTCGGCGGGTATCTCCCGTTTACTAAATATAATGATATTATCAACATGGAGAAACAAGGGTACGACTCAATTGCAATCAGCGGTCACAAATTCTTCGGTATTGATGAGCCTTCCGGATTATTTTTGAGCCGAAAAGATGTTTTAGCAGCACAGAAGGCTTACAAGGTCGATTATCTGAATAGTGATATGCCGTTGATAAGTTGTTCAAGAAGTGGGTTGTCACCTTTGAAATTCTATTGGATTATTAAACATACGGGATTTGAGAAGTTGACAGAAGAAGCCGAATCTATGCTTGAACACACAAAATATCTCCAACAAAAGTTCGATGAAATCAACTATTCTGCATGGCATATGCCATATAGCAATACAGTATTTTTCAAGCGACCTGAAAAGTGGATTCAAGAGAAATATTCACTTGCAAATGGTTTCCTACCGGAATATGGCGGAGAACTTTCACACATCGTTGTGATGCAGCATGTAAAGAAAAATATAATTGACGATTTTATTAAAGACATAGTTTCAAGTTCGGAGATTACAAAAAATTGATAGTATAATCAAGAATATGAACAAAAAGGTGTTGTAGATAATGAAAAAAATAATGTGCTTGATATTAGGTTTCTTGTTATCGGTAATGACCGGTTGTCAAAACAACAAAGAAACTAACCGTATTTCCAAAATAGGAAATTATCTTTATGAATACACATTAGAAGATGACTCCTATTGGGATAATACAGCAGATAAAACTAACGATAATACAGCAAAAAGCACATTTGGTTGTTCTGCGGTGCAAAACGGAATATATCGCGGAAGAAACTATGATTGGTATTACAGCGAAAGCGACCTTTGCGTTGTACATGCAACAAAAACAGAAAAAAGAAAGCATGCAAGCGTAGGCATTTCTGATTTTAGTTTTATTGCAATTGATGAAAACGGAAAATATGACATTTCAAAATTAGATTATCCTTCAATCCCATTAGCCACAATTGATGGCATCAATGATGCCGGTGTGTGCATTCAGGTAAATGTTCTTCCTTACGGTGAAAACTTTACTGATGAAGCAACTGATTTTTATCACACCCCTGATACAAGTGACGATTTGGCAGGAACTGATGTAGTCAGATATATTTTAGATAATGCAGATTCAGTTGAACACGCAATTGAATTACTTAATGAAAAAGATGTCACTCCGTCATTAGGCACAGAAGACGAATTTCACTGGATGATTTCAGGACCGACAAGTAAAACAGATTCCACAATTAAAACGGTTGTAGTTGAATTTTTCCCGAAGAAGAATGAAAAATGTATGAAGATTACAGATACATTTGTTGAAAACAAACCGATAATGACAAATTTCAATCTATGCAATTTTAATGAAGGCTATGAATCAACAGCAGACAAAAGATTATTAACCGGTATCGGAAGCGGTTATGAAAGATGGAAAGTCTTAAAAGAAAATTATGACCAAGGCAATTCGGTAATGGGTATGTTCGATTTAATGAGAAAAGCGTGGGATTCACAGACTTATGATTTATACGGACATGAATTTTGGTATTCAGAATACGGCGCAAAAGGTTTGAAAGAGTATTATAAAGACCAAAATGAATTAAAACGATTGGTAGATGAAGCAATGGGCGAAGGTGCATATGATGCTCAAATGTCTAAATATGGTGATATTTATTATTCTTCTGCTTTATATGGACCGGAAGGAAGAATTGACGGCGATATTTCAAAAACCGGTGTCCTTGCACCTGTTGTAAAAGCGTTTGATGAATTGCATCAAGCAAACGATATGAACAACACACTTTGGATTACACTTGAAACTTCCATTTACGATTTAGAGAACAAAACACTCACTTTATCGGTTAGAGAATCACGCGATTTATCGACATTCACAATTGCCCCATAACCTACATTAGTACATCAATATATATTCTAAACAGTACCGTAACTTTATTAAAAGTTTACGGTACTGTTTTTTTGCACCAAAAAAGCTGTGCAATTATTGCAAAAGTTTAGTAAATATCTATAATAATTCATTGACTTTATATGGCAAAAATTGTATAATATTAAATTGGAATGAAGTAGTATTCTATTTTCTTTTAGGAGGCATGGTTTTATGATTAAAAAAGTAATATCTTTGTTACTTATTGCAGCACTTTTGCTCACAGCATTTCCGCTGTCTGCTTTTGCTGCTTCAAGCGACAATGAAAGCATCCCGGGCGTAACCCCATCAACACAAGATGAGGCATCAGTCCGCACCGCAACCGGTAATCTCAATTTAGATGAAAGGCTGAACGAGGAGTACCCATACGGTACTTTTGCGTTTGGTTGTGAAAGCGGTGAAATTACCGAAGGTGATAAAGACGGTAAAGACAAGCTCAGAATCCCCGTGTATCGTTTCGGCGGAGTTTCCGGCAGTGCAACCGTCTTGGTAAACTATGCACCTTATGTTTCGGCTGACAACGATGGAAATGAGGTATATGCATGGTCTATGTCTGCACTTGACGATGTAAAAATATCTTATGAAAAGCCAAATCCGAAGGCTGAAAAACAGCGTCTTGGCTATCCTGAAATTAAACCTTCCGAAGACGGAATAGATATATCTATCGGTGAATATAAGCCAACCGAAGAAGAGGCAGAAGCTGTTTCAAACCCTGAACAATTTGTTACACTTCACCTTAATATCCCCGAAGGTGAAGAAGACGAGTATTCCGATTTTATGTGGCAGTATAAAGAAGTCGGCGAAAGTGACCGTAATTGGACTTCTCCTGCTACTGCTACTTTACAAGACTTGTCAATCAGTATGTTTGATATTATTGACGAGAATAAAAATGTAATTATGGATTACCGTGTTATTTATAAACACGGTGATGAGTATTTCTGTACTCCTACTTTGATGTCGGGAGATGTTTTTGACCCCAAGTCTATTGAGGCGACAGAAGAAGATAATTCCCCTGACGAATTAAAAGATGCAGAATATGAAGAATGTAAAGTATCTGAAAAATATGATGCTTTTCAAATTCCGCTTACTTTTGCTGATGGCGAATCAGTAAAATACATAACTGTTTCTGCTATTGATAACAGTGAATTTGAACTCGATAAAATGGGTACATTTTCAATTTTTGAATGTATGGGCGGTAAATTATCTGATATTTGCAGTTCGTTTTTGATTACCAAAAGAGACGATGACAATGACGATATAAAGACATCTACTATCGGTTTTGTTGAGTCAAAATACACTGCAGACAAAGATGATGAATCGGTAACTGTTGAAGTAAAGCGTAAAGGCGATATTCGCTATATCACTACTGTAAAATATTTTGCTGTAAGCAAAACCGCGATAGAAGGAGAAAACTTTGCCAAAACTTCCGGCGAAATTATGCTCGGTGCCGGTGGCGATACTGCTACTATTGATATTCCGCTTATAAAAGGCTCCGATGACGGCAAAGACATTGATTTCACTTTGCAATTAGGTGAAATCAGAGGCGGTGACGGCAAATGTACCATTGAGCCGACAAAGGCAACAACAAATGTTGAAATTCCGCATGACCTTAAAGAACAGGCAGCCGTAGAAAACGGTGGTGTTGTAAAAGAGGGCGGAAGCCTGACAGGAATACTTGGCTCATCTACAAGCAGCGACATTTCCGATATGGTAAAGGATAGTGAAAACTCACTGCTGTTTGATGAAAATGCTTCTTCTGACGATGATATTGAACAAGTTGCTGTTCCCGAAGATTTGGCAGCAACAATATCAACCAATGAGCATATAAACACTTATGATTATGGTGCATTGACTTTTAGAAGAGATAATAATTACAACAATAATAATAATTATTGGAAAGATAAAGAAGCACCTTATTATACGGATTCAAATATGAAAAACAGTGATACACAAAATTACACTCTTTCAGGTGAAGAATGCATAGATAGTGGTAAGGGTGGTTTAACTGCAAAATCCGATGGCAAAGGTATTCTTGCTTGTAATTACTATACAAAATCTCCTGCTGCTTTGAATATCGATGATGCCGGATTACTTTTCAGCCATGCATCATTTAAGTTTGATGTTCTGAAAGTAGCCGTTAAAGGTGAGTTTCCGTTATTTTGGAAGTGGAACTATACCATGCCTTGGGTAAATCTTACTGTTGATAACTTAAAGTATGATACGGATTTCATACCACAAGAAAAGAAGTCAGACCCGTTATCGCAACATTCTTATGAAAATAATTTTGATATCCCATTAAAGCAGAGTAAATTTCATCTTGATATGAATTGTACTCTTAATGACCAAGGTGAGAATAAAAGAGAATATGCAAAATTCTCATGGATTCCCAGTGATTGTACAGAATTGCAATTATCAAGGCTTGAATTTAACCGCCGTGTTTTAACAAATACAAAGGAAATCGGTCTTAGAATTTATACGGCAAATGATGCCGATTCGAATCCGGATACTATTCTTACCGACAATATATATAAAAACTTAGAGCCAAAGGTAAGCCTCGTTCAGCATCAATCAGGTGTAACTTCCGATGGTAACCTTTATGTCGGCTCAAAACTTTGCGTAACACTCGGTAGTGCTAAAGCGTATAAAGCATATAAAGGTGACAATGTTTCAAGTACAGTTTTCGTCACAGATAAAGACGGAAATCGTATCCCTGCTAAAATAGAGAGTGGCGTTGGAAACACTTTCTACATAACTATGCTTTGGGATACTATAAGTGAAGCAGACTTATCAAAAAACTACCGTATAAATGTTGTTTATGAAAGACAACAAGGTGTTAATTTCAATATCACACCTTCTCTCCAAATCGACAGCAAAACAGGAAATGTTCTTAACGACAAAGAACACTTAAATCAAAGTTGGAACGAGATTTTCAAAAGAAACGGTCAGGATGTCGAAATTCAAATAGGTTACAGCAAATACGACAAAGATGAAAGTTCCGGTTTTACAAATGAAACTTATACAACAAAATTCTCAACTTTTCTTAAAGATATTTTTTCCCCGATAGGAAAAGTGGCAAATGACGATATAGGCATAAATAATATCCAGTGGATTAATTTCCATCTTGCCGAAAACGATGTCATTCTCTTTAACGGAGAACAGTACAGGGGCGATGAACCAATTGAATTAACCACCGCCGACCTCGCTATGCCTGAGTTGAATTTCATATACTATAACAGCAAGTGCCTTGACCGAAAAAGTGATATGACAATTACTTTTTCGTATAATCAACTCTATTTTGACGGCAATGCCAACGGAAAAATAGACGGTTATTTTGACGAACAGTCGGGACTGTTTATGCTTGACGAAAAGTCGGGCGATACATTCTGCTGTAATATTACAAAAGAAATACCTGAGGAATATACCCAGCCTCAAATTACTGCCGATGGAAAAATCCAGCAGTATTTCATAAAATGTTTCTATACAATCAGCCCGCGTTCACTAAATGCACCCGATAACAAGAAAACCGCACAAATTTTACCTTGCTTTACTCCGCAAAATACTGACGAAGAATCTCTTGCAAAATTTACGGATGAACAAAAGACCTGTCGTATGATAAAGACTACGGGTACAGAGATTTTGCCGTTTTCCAAAAAGACAAAAAAGGTCGGAAACAAATACACCCTAAAAGATACCGCTATGGAGCATGAAATGTACGGTGCTGCTGCAACAAAACTTTCGGCGGTTGATTTCCCGCTTGGCGGAGATATGCGTATTTACAAAAATGTAGAGATAAACGGTAAACAAGTAGATTTGGGCTTTGGCGACTATGCCGGTAATTTAAGATTTAACTTTAATAATCCTGATGAAATCATTATAACAGATATGAAAGGTAACAGCGAAGGCGTCAGCGATGTTAACGGTTTCTTAGGCTCATTTGTAAATTCAACTACCTTTGTTTGCGGTGTTCAGGAAACTCGTGAACTAAAAAGTGTAGATGACTTTAAAGCCGAGAGTGTAGCAAACGGTGAAGCATATGCAAGACCTTGTTCAAGTGTAGAAAATTCTGCTGAGACTGTACCGAAAACACCGGTAAATATAGATTATACAGGTAATGATGTTCAAATCGAAAAACTTGCCGGATTTAACTCGAGTTCGGTAGTGCCGAGTATGGGCATCAGTGCATTAGGCTTTGATGTTACATTTACAAGCGGAAACCAAATCTATTTATCATTAGGCTTTCCTGTTTTTTCTCGTGAAAAAACTTTGAATAGACCGAAGAAGACTAAAGACGGCGAAGAAATTAAATCCGGAGACGAAAAAAACGGCGTAAATATCAAGAAAATAAAGGATGATCAAAAAGAAGTCAAAGAAGAAAAAACAACGATTAAGAAAAGTAAAACTTTTGTTGATAACGGTAAAACAAAATCACAAGATGAAACCATAGAAAAAATAGACAACGGTGGTAGCGGAGTTATCAACAAAACCGTCTTGGAAAAAGACCAAAACGGAAATGTCGAAAATAAATTAAAAGTATCAAAGACTTTCCAAGGAAATGATGATTCAGACGCTAACGCTGTCAATAAAGATATCAAAGTTAAAAAGAACTTCTGGGATCAAACAACCAAGGGAGAAAAATGGAGAAACGCGTTAAATGTTGATGATATTTACAAAACGTTTACCGAAAGTGAATGGGATAAAGGGCTTGACCCCGGTGAAGCTTCAAAAGCGACTTTAAAATTCGGCTTTACAGTAACTGCTAAGGCACTCTGTATTCTTGAATATAATGAACTCTATGGTGGTTGGAATGTTTCTTCGGCAAACTTTTCTGTTTCTGCAATGGTTTCATTCTCCTTTAGAGTAACTTTCCCAATACCGCTGTTTTATTTCTTTGTTAATGTAAGCGGTGGCGCTGAGACCGCAGCATCGCTTGAATATGAACAGAAATTCACCGAAAAGGAGCCGCTTATTAAGGAAGCCAAAACTCTTAGCTATGGTGAAACGGAAACGCAAACTCTTAATATGTCCGGCGGAGCAAATGGCATAATAATGCGGTTTACAGGTAAACTGAATATCAAACTTTACGACAGTCCCCAAAAGAATAAGTGTTTACTTAAGGGAAGTTTGAGATCTGACGGCAAGAGTGATACAAATCTGCGTTTTAGTAAGTATGTGACAAATAACAATTCTCTATATCTGGAATTGACTGCATCAGAGGGAAAAGGAAAGAGTGTTAATTTAACAAAATTAGCAACATCCGATGTTACTAACTCACTGAAAAAAGCAGAATGGACACTTTCACTTTCCATAAACGCAGAGGCAGGTTTTGGCGTAGGAGTGCCGTTTATTAGTGCTGAACTTTTTGGTAATGTTGGCTATAACGCTACATTTGCTTTGAGACCTCAAACTTATGTAAAAAGGACTATTTTTAATTCTGCGCTTTCTATGCGATTTAAAATATTCTTCTTAAAATTTAATATTAAACTCATCGGAATTACTATAACAAGGACGAGAAATAATCGCGGTGCACCAATGACAAAGACAGTTACAAGAGAGTGGATAGGAGGCAAAATAAAAGATGATGACATAAATGATGTCAATTTAGATTTTGTTATGCCTGACTTTAACTACGATGCACAGGAGTTCTCCGGTGACGAAACCGATTCGGGTTCGGATACTGATTCGGGAGATAACTCCTATCATCCGACTGATAAAACTGTCAACTTTGAACTTTCGGGATATTCGGGTGCCGGTGATGCAGTAAAACTTGCTGACGGCCTTGATACCGGATTTAACTACAAAGCTATTGATATAAACGGAAATACCTATGTTCTTTTCCTCGTTGCGGACAAAGCAACCGATAATTCGGTGAATGCATCAAGACTCGTTTTAAGTAAAGTCGAAACCATGGGTGAAGCACCCGGACTTAAAAATCCCATAACAGGTGAAGGCGGAGAAAAGGCACTGTTACCTGTTGACCCGACTTCTACCGATGCTACTGCTACCGGTGATGTATCCTATTCTTATAGTGTCGAAGGTTCAAAACTTAATGTTATTTACACTTGCTATGATAAACATTTTGATAAATCGGAAACACCCACTCCGTCAGAATTAGGAACACATACAGTAGTTAAAATGACTTCTATTGATTTGCCAACTGATTCGACACAGACAAGTACGGGCTTTACTACACCGAAAGTCATCACTCACTCTAACGGAATATTCCGTTCATCACCCGAAACTGCCGGCGATAACGCATTCTATCTTGAAACAGTTTCGTCCAGTGCAAACAGCGTAAGAGATGATAATCTCCGTGCTTATCTTAAAGCGGTTTACGGTGTTACTGAAGAAGATTTCAAAGCAACGGAACCGAGAGTTGAAGTTGCAGATTATATTTTGCGTTATAAAACTCAAAAAGAACTGGATGCCCTTAACGGTGACGGAAATGATATCGTTGCTGTAACACCTGACGGCAAATCTCATGTTGCAAAAGTCGGTTCGCAGTCAGGCGAAAAGATTTCTGAATTTAAGATGCAGAAAGTCGGCGATAAATATCTTGCATTTTTCATTAGTCAGCAGGATGCTTATTTTGACCCGTCAACTCAAAAAACTGTTAACAAAGAATCCTTTAACGCAAATACTGACTATGGAAAAATCACTCGTCTTTGCTGTAAAGTATTTAACGGAAACGACTGGGAAGACAAAACCTATATTATCCGTCAAGTAGTAGATTTTGATCGTTGCGATAAAGCAAGCGATGAAAGTTATCCGCTTGTTGATGGTATTTATGCAAAAGGTGCATTAGAAACAAAGTGCCTTGACCCCTTAATCTACAATCTTAAATATCTGAATGCTGACCTTGACGGCAGCGGTGCAAAACCTGTTTTGGCATATGAAATGAACAGCAACACATATTTGTTCGATAATGAAGCACTTGTTTCGCTTTTGAGCGGTAACAGTGCAACAGCCAAAAAAATATTCTCAAGTGAAGACGGCAAAAATGTTGCTATGGCAAGTGATAAAGATGGTAAAATGGCACTTGCTTATACAAAACAGATGGATAATACCGATAACAATGCCATTTACTGTGCTTGGTGGGATACACAGCAAAAGACATGGGGCACAGGTACAATGCTTGCTATGAATCATATGAATGTTTTTGAAAACATCAAAAAATTCAATCTTTCCGATGAACAGCAGGAAAAGGCATATCACGGTGAAACAACAGGCAACGCTGAATATGATAAGTATGTTGAAGAAAATAAAGAGCAAGGCGTAGGCGGTGCTCTTGACCGTACTGTGTTCCAGAGTATTCAACTTTTACCGTCAACTATTGTTGAAAAACAAGATGACGGTCAAGAGGATAAACGCACAGAAAAGTTGATTCTTGTTACAAGTGCAATCACATCAACCCTTGAAAAAGATACCTACACTCAACAAAAGGATATTACAAACGAGTATTACAAAGAGAAAGAAAACAAAGGACTTGGCATATATGCAATTTCTTTCGGCGCAGGACAAGCGAATATCGGAAATGAAAATATTAAGTTCGATGTCGAAGAGTTTAACTGCGGAAGTAAATTAAGCGGTGAATGTTCATTTGATAATACCGGTTCTGCTGCGATAAGAGGTTCTGTTGACCAACCCATAAGCGTAAAACTTATCGCAAATACTCCGGACGGAAATAAATACACCTTGTCTGAGCATCAAATCAAGAAAATGATTGCTTCGGGCGAAAGTGTCAAATTTAAATTCAACACTATTGCACTCCCTGCGGAAATACCCGATAAAACCGAGTTTTCATTGCTTATCAGTGAGGACGAGGAGTATATCAAGAAGTTTGGCGGTACACCGTTTAGCCGAATGACAAAATCCTTGTACACTGTCAATAAGAAGTATGAATTATCTCTTGAATCTCTTGATTACAATGTAATTAGCTCCGATGAAGACAATATTTACATTGGAACTGAATTTGTAGTTACCAACAGAGGTTTGTCTGATGTTGACGAGGTTGCTGTTCAATATACGGCTGTTCCTAAATTAGAAACCGTAGAAACAAGCAGTTTCGAAGGCGAAGAGGAAGTCCTTGATATTACAGGTAGTGAATTGAGAGTAAGTAACCAAACAAAAATTGGCGAAAATAGCAATAATGGCACCGATATGAAAAACGGTATCATCGTTTTACATAGCGAGGATGACCCGTCTGATGCTTCACTTAAAGCAGGATATATGCGTTCTGTATCCGGTGTATTGTGCGTAAAGCGTGACCAGTTCTCGAAACTTGACGAGAAAGGCCTCAACCTTAAATGCGTTGTATATTCAACCGCCGACAGTTATGTCAAGGATATGGAAAACGGTCAATTGACAAAAACAGGAAGTGAAGAAGCAAGAAGTGAAAACAACAAGGCTATAAGGCTGATTTCTCAAGAAACATTCTTCAATGTTCCCGAAAATATCAAGTCTAATATTGAAAACACACTTCGTGTTCCTGTTTCGTACACTTCTACACAGACCGAAAACGAGATTGTAGTTGAAGAAGTTGAAGACGGAACTGAAACTTGGCATCAGGTATTCAACGATGTTCACTATGCTTATGAACAAAATGTTATAGTTGCCGTTGCAAAACAAACAGGCCATACTTTACTTCGTATCGAAGACAGAAAGACAAACTCATTTAAGTTAATTGCTGTTGAAGTGAAAAACGATGGCTTCGGCAGAAATATCTATATTGATGACGATAGTTTCAAATTCCTGAACGCAGACGGACAGGATTACGGAAAAGACCCCATTAAGTCCGAATGGAAATTTATAGATAATCTCTACATATGGAAAGGCGAATTTGCACCGCCTATGTCGAATAATGTAGTCGAAGCGAAAAAAGCAGGTGCTAAAATCGAATTTACTACAGTCGCTACAACTATGACTATATTCTATAGCGGTAAAATTCGAGTCATATCAGATAAATTCCTATCAAAAGACGGCATAGTTGCAGACAATACCGGTAAAGTAAATTCTCCGCTTACGGTGCAGTTTGATAATCTTGAAGGCAAACAGCATACGATTACAATTATTGCAGAAACGGCAGGAACACAAATAGACAGATATTGTGCAACTTATCCCGAAGATGCAGGATTTATAGTCAAATCATCCGATGATTCTCCTGATTTCTATTGGGCGCGAAGTTTCCCCAATACAGCTTCATTAAAAGAATCGGAAAAGAAAAACGGTATTCAGATAAAGTGCTATGTACTTGATGATTATGAACTTAAATCATTAACTGCAAACGGTGAGCCTATACCTGCCGAGAGTATAACTAAATCTTCCGGTTCTCTTTGGAGTTTTGTCTATACATTCCACGATAACGGTGATTATAACTTTACCGCTACCGATATTTACGGAAATACGACAACACACCATTTCTCGGTATATTGGTTCAACCCGATACCCGCGAGAGATGCGTTGTACACAGCGCCCGGATTTAGCGAAAATGCACTTATCGCAGTTGACGAAAAATATATGCCGATAGGCCCGAATAAACAAGTGGATAAGGCATTCCTTGCTATTAACTACTCCCTTATCGATTATCCGGGTGAAAAATTTGATGCTTATACTGCACGACACAGCGCAAATATTATCAAGCCTGAAAATGCTGTACAAATCAAAGAAGGTAGATTTGCTCGTTATCCGTATGTCGTAGATGTGGATAAAAACAATTTCTACATTGTACGAGATATACATCAAAACGGAACTTGGAGTCTTGCGATAGTAGATTTAAAGGTTGTTAAAGTACCACTTGATTGGTCTGTTTCACTAAAGGATGCTGATACAAATCCCTATATAATGATTTATTACAATGCATTCAATTCAAGAACAGTGCCGGAGAATTTCCTCATAAACGGCTATAAACTTAAAAATACAAGTTCCGATAATTATTGGAGCGGTAATGCAAGATTTGATATCAATTATAGCGGTGAGTATCAAATAGGCTGGGAATCACAGTATAGTAGTAATAACGGTGAAACTAAAGTACTTAACGCAAAAATCCCGTGCCATTTAGCAGGAGAAATCGATGTAGGCACTTATACTCCGTTCTTAAGTAATTCAAAAGAAGAGCTGATAATTGATCCGAACAATATTTGTGGCTTCTATTATGATACGAAACTTTCAGACCCCAAGAATAATAAATATGTTGCTCAATTTGACATCAATACAGAACAAATGTTTGTTATGGAAGGTAGAAGATTGAAAGATATAAATTATGAGAATACAAACCATTTTGTTTTAGATGAAAATGTCATTGTAAAGGGTAAAATTGTACCGAGAAACAGAAAGTCGACAGATGATGTGATAACATTTGAGCATACTTCACCTGAAAACATAAAGAGTGGATATATTGACAGTACCTCAAACGGAATTTGCAGACTGTTAAAAATTATCCAAACTGATACGACTGCTAAGCCTGTCTTTGATGGAGACAAAGAAAAATGCGAGTATCAGTGGTATCTGATAAAGAACTTGCCATACGGAGGCGGCGATTATAGATACTATGAAAAAATAGATGGTGCAACCAACGAAACACTTTATGTCAAAGAAGAATATGCCGGAATGGGGCTTGCTTGTAATGTTACCGGAGATGGCATCGATATGATGATACATTCTTGCGGTCATGTTGCTTATAATTGGTTTAATTTTGGCATTAACGAAGATGAGTCCACACTGAAATACAACGGTGAAGAACAAACATTTGATGCAGTCTCTTTATTTAAAGAATTCTTAGAAAGTGAAGAAGGAAAAGAAATCTTTAAAGGAGATATCAATAAACTTCCCGAATTCGTAGTTACCGACAACACTGCCACAGAACCAGGCGAATATGTAGCACATGTCAGTGTCAAAGATAATCCTGATTTATCTTTCGATGTTCCTTGGAGAATTGTGAAGGTTGATAATCCCGTACCAACTTCAAATCCCAAAACAGACGAAGCCACGATGAATGATGCTACTGTGAATGAAAACCCGAAAACCGGCGACTATACAAATGTTTTCATCTATGTAGGCATTGCAGCACTCGGTATAGTTCTCGTCACCATCCTTCTCGCAACAAAAAAGAAGAAGAAAGATAACGAATAATTTTTAACAATTTAGTGGAGTTTTATAGTAAACTGAATTAAGCAACAGCGAGTGCAGCCTTTTCGGTTACACTCGCTGTTTGCATTTCGTACTGAAAACTATGTGGTATTGCAATTTATTGGAATTTATGATATTATACTTGATAATATAAAAAACAGGAGATGCTCATATGTGCAAAAAAATAATTGCTATGTTCTTAGTTGTTCTTATGTGTGCAGCAACCATTCCGTTTTCTGCATTTGCAGTTGAAAACACTGATGACAATGTAGTAACAGGTAAAGTAAATGTTTGTGGTTTTGACGGGGGAGATTTCTACTTCGATTTTAACTCACTTACTACTGCTGATAATACACAATACAGTGACCAATTAGGAATTCTGGGCGCACTTTTATCCACAGACTTTTTACTCGACGATTCTGTAAAAGTAACTGAAAAAGACGGATATGTTTTAGAGCAATTAGGTTTTGAATCAAAGATAAATATTCAAAATATCAGAGATGAAGCCATAGCGGGCGAAACCGATAAAGATGACTATGTAGTTTATTCTATGGGACGAAAAGAAGTCAATACAAACGGTGAAAAGTATTCTGTATATGTTTTATCAATACGTGGAACTGTAGACTTGGCTGAGTGGCTCAGCGACTTTGATTTCGGCGCAGATATTGATGCATATTACAATACACTTGGCGGCAGAGATAAGACAGAGTGGTCAAAAGATGAGTATAATCATGACCATCACAAGGGCTTTGAAGTAACAGGACAGCGTATATTAAAAAATATAGATGAATTTATCGACAGCTATAAAGAAAAAGACGCTAACCGTAAGAAAACTATCTTTATTACAGGCCATTCCCGCGGTGCAGCCGAAGGTGATGTTTTAGGTAAAGTTTTTGAAGACAGATACAGAGAAAACGGTAGTATCAAACCTTATACCTATACATACGGAACTCCTACAACTACAACATTTTCAAAGTCCGATGCCGAGAAATATCAGACAATATTTAATATTTGCAACACAGATGATTTAGTTACCCATGTTCCGCCTACAGCGTTTCAGTTTCAACATTACGGAAAAGATATTTGGGTATCGGTAAACGATGTAGAAGAACTCAAAGACAATTGGGACTTTGGTATGTTTGCATCATTCACAGCAGAATATATCAAACTGTTTGCAAAATATGCTTTGTTTGATGCAGATGACAAGTCATATACAGACCCTAACTTGTTGTTAGATTACAAGTCAGCACAGGGCCCGGAAGTTATTAAAGCACTATTAAAAGTAATTCCGGCACAAACAAGGGAAGAAGTATTTGAATGCAGTCAACTTGTTTGGGTACCAAAGAATATCCCCGATAAGTACAAAGAGTTTTATGTTGATGCGCCATACGGCTCAGTTGATGAAACGCAATCAGAATTAAGTTTTGATTTGTTTGCATTAACACACAACGCAAAGAGAGTTAAAATCAGCTCTTTCTTTGTTACCGCTTTGTTTAAAGGATTGAAAGAAGAAAAACTTCAAAGCGATGACATAAATGTTGAGCGCGATATAAATACAATTAAAGAAATCTTTGATGAAGTCAAGTCACGCAAAAGTGAATATATTAAAGATGATGCAAAAGAAAATCAATTGTTAGAACTGAACAATTCGCCTGCGCTTGATATCACAGTATTCGCATATGTGTTGTTCTGCAGATTTGATGAATCACAAGAATACAGCCCGAATTATGTTGAAGGTATTTCAGAATTTTTAGATACCTTCTCGGTTCGCGGACTTCTGAATTCTCATATGCCGACGACATATTATCAAATAGTAAAATATTTAGCAAAAGAAAATCTGAATGACAGTATTGCCAATGCAAACAAAGCCCTTGATGACAAGTTAGCCGAATATGCCCTAAGTGAAGGCTGTGCACAGCAAGGTGAAAAAATAGTAAATGATGCAAAAGATGAAATCTCTAAAGCCTTATTTGCAAATGATGTAAAGAAACTGCAAGATAAATACTTGTTAGAACTCAACAAGTTAAAGGCAGAAGACCCATCTACTCCGCAAGATAAAACATATATCATCGGCGATAGCGATTCTGATACTATTATCACAATAGCAGATGCAACACTAATCCAAAAATTCTTGGCTAAAGTAAATGACCCGTTATTAAAAATATCAAAGACAAATCTTTCTATGGATTGTGACCAAAACGGCAGAATAGAAATAGTCGATGCAACTCTTATTCAAAAATATTTAGCAGAATTTAAAGAAGTAGAAGTCTTTCCGATTGATGAAAAGAGATACATCGACTAAATAAAATTTAATAGGAAAATAAACCAAAAAACAGCGAGTGCAACTTTTAGTTTACACTCGCTGTTAGTTTTTGATGTGTTGATAATTATAAATGGTCGATTATACCTGCAAGGTATTTTTGAATACAGGTAGCATCCATAATAGTAATTGCGTTGTCGTGGTCGGTGTCTGCGGCTGCTATGTCACATTCATCTTCGCCGATAATCATAGCAAGGTACTTTTGTATAATGGTTGCATCAATAACTGTAACTACTGTGTCATGGTCGACATCACCTAAAATTGCATTTACGGTGACAGATACATTTGCGGTCTTTCCGTTAGCAGTTTTAACTGTTATGGTTGAAGTACCTACCGATAGGGCTTTGACGCGTCCTGCTTTGTCAACAGTTGCTACATCAGGATTACTGCTTGTATAGGTAAAAGTCGTAATAGCGTTAATTGGATTTACTGTTTTAATTGGCTTATAACTTTCGCCTATGTTCATTTTGTAACTTGATTCCGACAACGATATTGACGATACCGATGCATTTGAGGTGTAGTTAGTTCCAACCTTAACACGACCTGAACTCTTTGAATAAACGATATTCTCACCGCAGTTATAGGTTGTGTTTTTTTCTATGATTCCTGAGGCAGAATCACTGGCAATATGAATACCGTACTCTGTTACATTTGAGACTCGATTACCGGTAATATTACTGATGATATTTGATTCATACATAACGCCGATTCCGTTGCTGGGTATGTTAGATATAAAATTGTCCTCAATATATTTTACAGAACTGTCGTAAATCGCAATTCCGTATTTTCCTGTTTTGTAGATTTCGTTTCCGGTTAACTCGAAAAGATTCGTGCATTCGTCAATCTGTAATCCATTAACAGAAGCATTTTCGATATAGTTGTATTTTATGGAAGAGTATCTGACATCCGACCTCATAGTAATACCATAGTAATTTGCGGGATTTACGGTGTTTTTCGAGCAAATGATAACATTAGATTTAGCGTTTACATATCGTGCGTCTTCAATTCGAAGTCCGTGACCTTGAACGGTAATATAGTTGTTTAAAACTCTTACACCGTCCAAATAGTAGTCACCGAAAGGCAAATCACCGCTTCCGTCGGAATATTTTTGATGTGTAGTAATTTTAGCTCCTATTACGGAAATAGCCGAGCATTCATAACTTGCGTATATATCTTTTACAGAGCCGATATTCAGTAAAGTATTATTTACTATATCAACATTAACTTCTCCGGGTTCAATATAGTTGTCGGAATAGTGTTGTTCGGTTTTGCCTTCGGCAGCAATCGTGCTGGATTTGTAGGTACCGTTTCCCTGGTCTAAATGGGAATAAAAAGCAATACCTCTCGGTGCGGTGTCAATAGTGTTTCCCGAGATTTCAACATTAGTCCAGTTGATAGACTGTATTGCAACACTTTTCATATTTGTGAAAGTATTGTTGCGAATAACGATATTATTAAAAGGATTGTTAAGGATTGCGGTATGAGTTCCGATACCGCGCGGGCAGTTGTTGAATGTACAGTTTTCAACAAGCACATTGTTTATCGACAAATCCTCACTGCGACAGTTGTTCATATGTTCGCTGTAAAGGATATCAAGTTGAACTGCCTCATAACAAACACCGTCAGCGGGCATAATTTGGTCGGTAAAAGTACAACCCGAAAGGGTAAAGCCGTCACAACCGGCAACCTCCATCATATGTGCGTCATAAAGGTTTTTCAAAGTAACATTTCTCATAGAAAAGTTTTTTGCGTGGACTACTTTTATCATTGTGTTGTTAAAACTGCTGTTTTCACCGTCCAGTACACCGCCTTCTATTGCAATATTCTCATAGCAATAGCCTGTTGCACCCGTATCTTTTTCATCATATCCATAGCCTGTACGAATAATATTGATTGCCCTGTTTCTTGTCAAAGTAACACCGTTTAGTACAAGAGTGGTGTTGTTGTAAACACAAAGTGCATATGAAATAACATAGTTACCAGGTTCAACAACAACTCGATACGGATTTTCTTCGGTTGCATTATCTTTTGCAATGTTAAGAGCGTTGGTTATGGCGTTGTATGCACTGCTTTTGCTGATTTCCTCAGCCGTTACATTGATGACCGTTGAGTCCTCTGCAAAAGCGGTTTCGCTTATTTCTGATTGCTCGGAAAGTTTTATCGTGTCTATTTCTTGTGCCGATGCCGAAATCGGTACAATAAGGCACAGCGACAGCACCATAATAAGACATAACACTACTGATATGATTTTTAACATTTTATCACCTATTTCTCTTTTGTGAATAAATAATACCATAATGCATTTTATAGGTCAATAAAGTGATATCATAGTCAAAATTTTACTTTTTTGAAATTCTTTCGTGGTTATAGGATAAATGTATCGTTTTTATTTCCAAAACGCCAAAAGCAAAAAGTTTATTAAATGGTCAACATTGATAGCAATATAAAATGTCAGCCCAAAGCACACCGTCTTGTCAGCAGTTTTAAGACCATTGTATTCAAGCATTTTTGTAAGGTAACAAATGCTGAGTATAATAAAAAACGGCAGAATACATTTGATAACAAACGATAAAAGGAAACTGTTGATAAAAGTCCTGGCTATCGGATTTGCTTCGGCAAACTTTCCGCTTGAGAGCAAAATCATCGTGCAAATCCAGTCGGAAACATTAAGAGCATACATAAGAAATAGTTTTTTGCTTATATTATTACGCAGAGAAATTGCGTGCATACGAACACCTCAAAGTTATTATTTCGCCTAATTTCAATAATATGTCAGAAAATAATATATTTTGATAAAAAACTGTTGACAAAGCGAAGGTGTTATGATATTATAATCAAGCACGCATTTATGCTGGTGTAGCTCAGTTGGTAGAGCAGCTGATTTGTAATCAGCAGGTCGGGGGTTCAAGTCCGTCCACCAGCTCCAAGGCCTACCAAACGGTAGGCTATATATTTGGGAGAGTTCCCGAGTGGCCAAAGGGGGCAGACTGTAAATCTGTTGGCAGTGCCTTCGGTGGTTCGAATCCACCCTCTCCCACCAACAAAAACGCACATTTGTCTATCAGACAAATGTGCGTTTTTGAATGATGTGTTCCGCAAGCGGAACGTGATGTGCACTTCGTGCGTGATGTTCGCCTATGGCGAGTGATGTGCCTGCGGGCGTGGGTGGAACACATCACATCATTTTTGCGAAGCAAAAACATCATTATGGCGTAGCCATAACATCACATTTTCCGAAGGCAAATATATCACTAATTATATAGCCATTCATCATTGACATTTGCTTTAAGAAAATATATAATTTAAACTGATATCATTTGTGTTTGGATGTGACAATATGGAAGACAAAGAAAAGAATACTGCTACTACACAGAAAGAAGAGAACGCAGTTGTTACTTCAATAAAAGATTTCTTCAAAAGATGGTGGAAAGACAGCAGAAATTATAAAGACAGAATGTCGCTGTCCCTGCTTTGCGGTATAGCATTTGCATATACATTTGTGTTTTTCGGACCGCTTGAACTGACGGTGTCAAACCTCTCGTCGGTTGATTTCACCGTTGCCGATACAGCAACAGTTATGGGCGTTTTAGCCGTAATCGTGCTTGCAATTATCGCTTTTGCTTTGCCGATGTTAAAAGGCAAGTTCTTCAACGCTATTCTTACCGTCCTGTTTTCAACAACCGTCTGCGGATATATCCAGGGAACATTCCTAAACGGCAGCATGGGGCAACTCACAGGCGACGCCATCGCTTGGAATCTGCAAAAAGGTCAGATGATACTCAACACCATCATCTGGATTATCATTTTCTTAATACCGATTATATTTTTCAAAAAGAATAAAAAACTCTGGCGCTCAGCCATCGCCTTTATGTCTGTGCTTATTGTCATTTCCCAGACAGTTGCCTTGATTTCCCTTTCGGCAACATCAAAACCCGAAAAAGAAACAGGCACAACAAATACAGCCGAATCCTATTTGTCAACAAAAGATTTAGTAAACTATTCGTCACAGTCGAATATGCTCGTTTTCCTTGTCGATAGGCTCGATTATGATTATATCGAAGAAGTCTTTGCAGATGACCAAAGTTTCTTTAACGGACTCGACGGCTTCACCCTCTACACCGATGTAGTCTCCGAATTTGCCCGCACAAAGCCTGCCGCCAATTATCTTTTAACCAACTACAAAGAAGGCGTGTATAAAACCCCACAGGTTGAGTTTTTGAGAAAGTCCTGGGACCAGGGCAACCGCCATATGATAAAAGACCTAAACGGTGCAGGATATACAGTTGATTTCTACGGTGAAGCAGGCGAACTTTTCGGCGACGCTATGTACTTCCAAAATCAAGTAGATAATATCAGTAGCGGCAGTGAAAAAATAAGTCCCATAAATTTGGCAAGAAACCTTACCACAGTTTGCGCATACAGATATCTGCCCCTTGCAATGAAACCGTTCTTCTGGACATATTCCGAAGATATCAACAAAGATGTCTTTGCCGATTCCGAGCGCTACGAGGTTGATGAAACAATATTAAACGGCAAATTAAAAGACGCCAAAACAACAGGCAGTACGAAGTATTTCAAATACTATCACTTCATGGGCTCACATTCACCGTGCATATTAAAAGCGGACGGAACGAAAAGTACAGACGGCAACACAACCACACTTGAACAGACAAAGGGCAGTTTGCAGATTGTTTTCAACACTTTGAACAAGTTGAAAGAACTCGGAGTATATGACAAAACTTCCGTGCTTATTCTCGGTGACCACGGTGCCGCTATTTCCGATTCAAAGCCTGTTCAAAAGGCAACATCAATCGGTTTGTTCTACAAACCCGCAGGTGCATCGGGCACACCGTTCAAAACCGACGACACCTTTGTATCTGTCAATTCCGTACCGGCAACGATAATGAAGTCGGTAGGACTCAACTACTCAGCCTACGGAACACCGCTTGACGAAGTAGTACAAAATCCTAATTTGGTCAGAGAGTTCTACAAGAGTACAGTTGGCGAATATCACGAAGAAATGGTATATCACTATAACATAGTAGGCACAGCCCGCAACTTTGCAAACTGGAAGATAGTCGATACCTTCCCTGCAACTGAATATTTTTACTAATAAAGCCAATCGTTTTTACTTTTTCACTCTTCATTTTTCACTCTTAACTAATTTTCAATCGTAAATTGCATAAGCAATTTTCCAATTTCTAAAAACTAAACACTAAAAACTAAAAACTATTATTATGACTTTACAACAAATTATTGACGATTCAAAAAACATAGTTTTCTTTGGTGGGGCAGGGGTGTCCACCGAGTCGGGTATCCCCGACTTCCGTTCGGTAGACGGACTGTATAACCAAAAGTACGATTACCCGCCCGAAACGATTTTGTCCCATACATTCTTTATGCAAAATACCGAGGAGTTCTATCGTTTCTACCGCGAGAAGATGCTGATTTTTAATGCTCATCCGAACAAAGCGCATAAAAAGTTAGCCGAAATGGAAGAAAAGGGCAAACTCAAAGCGGTAGTAACGCAGAATATTGACGGACTTCACCAAGAGGCAGGCTCGAAAAAGGTTTTCGAGCTTCACGGCAGTATTCATCGTAACTACTGTATGAAATGTAAAAAGTTTTACACAGGGCAGGAAATCAAAGAAATGACGGGTGTACCGTATTGCACTTGCGGTGGAGTGATAAAGCCCGATGTAGTCTTGTACGAAGAACCACTTGACGAAATGACGATTCGCGGAGCCGTTTCGGTGATATCCACTTGTGATACGCTGATAATAGCGGGAACATCGCTGACCGTTTACCCCGCAGCATCCTTTGTACGTTACTTTTCGGGAAATCACCTTGTCCTGATAAATCGTGACAAAACGCCGATGGACGCTATGGCTGAACTTGTGATTCACGACAAGGTGGGCGAGGTTTTGTCCGCCATAACCGTAAAATAGTAGATAAAATTTGATATATCTTATACAAAACGGATTATAATTCTAATATGGAATTATGATCCGTTTTTCTTATTATTCAGGGGATAGGAAAAAATGTTCACAATAAAGAAACCGAACCAAAAATGCAGATTTATCAGCATTTTTGGCTTGCCCGACGGCGTATGAATATACTC
>JAGHTC010000005.1 GCA_018065465.1 Candidatus Ruminococcus equi | reverse complement strand
TTCTTCATACCAAACCATCGAAGCACCATATTATAGATTTCATCGACTGATTGTGTAATGTCGATGAGGAATGTGTAAAAAATGCAGATTAGCATTATTGTAATTATCAGTGTTTTCATATCGTTATATTTATCTTTTGTTTTCGTAGTAGTATTCTCTCGCAATATCTATAATCGTCATAGTACCGCCGCACTCTTTCAATCGTCTTTGGATGTAGTTTAGAAGTTCGTGGTTGCTCTCTCGCTCGCCACCATTGTCTTTGTAGTGCCGTGCGTTCGGGTGCTTCTTATGCCAATAATCACGCTGTCTCGCCCTCCTACGCTCTATACTCGCTTGCCGTTCTTCCTCTGTCTGTTTTGTTCTACCCATTTTTCAGTTTTTTCAGTTTCTTCAGTTTTTTCAGTCGTGTTACAAACCACGCTTCGTATAATCGGAAAGATGGCTTATGGGAACTTCGACACCTTTCTTTTTTCGCACTCGATAGTGGTATGGTGAGTTCTGCGACTTGATTTCCCTCTGGATGATACCACTAACGATTTGTTGCACCTTATAAAGACCACCTTGTGTGTACCACTCACATAGTCGTTTCGGATGTATTGAACATATATCAAGCCACACGAAACCAACTGCCTCTTCATATTCATAAGCATTTGGAAATTCCCAAATACTCTTACAATACTTCTCAACGAAATGTTCTTGGTGGAGTTCGTTCAGTATCTTGTCACGCTTCCGCATCATCCGTACACCGATATCCTCCGGCTTCCATTTCGTATTATCATTTTTCTTACTCATATTAATTATACTCGCCTTGTGGTATTTATCACTACTAATTATAGTTGGGTTTTGTACTTTGGTTTGGCTTTAGCATATTAATAGTGTAGTAGATTAGAATCCCCCTACAACCCCCAATACATATAGTGATACTTAACACTTTAGTATAAAAATGGTCATTTTTGCTATATAATACAAGGGTTTTTGAGTGTTTGGTATGTGCAATTTTCATACGACTGAAAAAACTGAAAAAAGTGAAAATTATGCTATGGTTCAAAATAAGCCGTTTTAGAGCCTTTCTACACCCTCTATGGTAACTTGTACCAACCAATGGGTGAAAGTGTCTTAGAATGGCTAAAAAGTGGCTTAAACGGCATTCTATGTGCATATACAAAGAAAGCCACCCCGATATGGAGTGGCTCACTTGACCGAAAGTTTATCTTGCTATTGAATTATTGTTTAGAAAAGTGGTTTGGATAGGTTGAACATATCAAACGTCTGCTTGGCGAGATTCTTGATGAACTCACGACCCTCGAACGTCCAGCGGTTCTCGTACACGAGTTCGTTGCCAGCATAGGTATGCTTGTTACCACAGAAGTAGCCGTTGTAGGCATATTCGGCACATACTATCCAGCAATCGTCCATACGCTTGAGGATATGGTTATTCTTGCAGAACTCGTGTAGCATCTGTGGAGACTTGAAACCACAATAGGCGGCAACATCGGATGCAAGGTAGGAGTTCTTGTTGTGGATGCAGTCGTTGATGGTGTTGCTGAGGTTAGCATTCTTCAACTCAAGTTCTTGTGCTTTCTTGTTCAACTCAATGTCCCTAACGAGCAACTCGACCTCACGCTCCCAGCATTTGTCGGTGTGTTTGTGACCAAGAACCTTTTCGCAATAGAACTCTGCTGCCTTTCGTGTGTCCTCGATGTAGGAGCCGGTGGCATCAATGGTCTTTACTACATTAACGAGCCACTTGCGGAACTCTTTACCAACCTTGTTACGAACAAGCATAGAGGTCTCGATGGCATCGTCAATAGTCACATACGACTTGTTATCGAATACAACTTGCTGAATATGAGCATTTTCCAATATGTTGGAAAGGTCTTTCATTCTCGGATATTCAACACCATCAACCGTTTTAGTTACACCAAGAGCCATAGCAAGGCTACGAGTCTCTACATACTTTACGCCATCGTTAACGATGAACTCGACATTGTGTTCCTTGAACACCTTTAAGATAGATTGTTTTTTCATTTGATAATAATTTTAATTGAACATTGATTTAACTAATCTGCCACTATAATAGAAAGACTTGTTCTAAAATTCACTAACATTGTGAAAAATATTCAAAGTTTCTTGTAACTTGCTGAATATTAGATTGTTTCTTTGATTTTCGGCACGAGGTGCCGAAAACTACATCATCTATCTCATTTTCAGCAACAAAAAAGCCACCCCTTGCGGAGTGGCACAAAAACAAAACGAAAAGAACTTATGGAAACTACTATGCTATAACTATTAGAGTGCCTACATTTGCGGTGCTTGTATGATTGTGTCGAATTTCATTCCTTTGTAATTATGTGTGTGCTTAACAAATATTTCTTCATCTAACCCATAGGCGGTTTTGTCAAATTTCACAAGACATCTAAAATATCTTCGTGCGACACTTTCACAAGATTCATCTTTGTGTAATTTTTCAAAAGCACCCAATTCTGCCGCATAAAATATGATGCTTGCTATGTACTTTTCAACCTCTATATCTCGTGATGCTACATATATTGTATTTTTGTTCTGTAGAGCCTTAATCAGCCATACTGCGTTACGAAACACCTTCATATCATTAGCGTTGCTGATAATAGGGATGTGATTCTTATGTTTCTTGCCAAACTTGAAAACACCGAAATTGTTGATTATGTTCCCACGTATTAGGATGCTACCCTTCTTTTTTATCTCTGATGTGATTTCAAAGTTGTTTACAATATTTACGTTTGTCATAGTGATAAGTGTTTTTATGTTATACTTTTGTTAATTTGTGGGTGGATAGGCGGTCAAGCCACACCACCCTATGAAAACTACAATCTTATTCAAACTCGTAATAAACCTCGCCATCCCATCCTTTATGTTTGACTGGTTTGAGTGCGTCTGTGGTGTATGGACCATTGTAGCGACCATTCACACGACAACCTTTGATTGGTTTGCGGTCTATACGCAATTTGCCATCTTCGTCCTCGACAACCACACATTCCCACATCTTCAACGTCACACTACCATACTGCCACAACCAGCGAAGCGGTATCATTTCGAGAGCGAGCTTCTTGTACGCTCTTGGTTGTTCATAGAACAGATTGCCACAGCAACCGCTTTGACAAGAACCTCTATATTCATAGAATTTCTCACCTACACCTACGGTCAGCATAAGGTCATTGGTGTTGCGACCATCGTAGCGGTCAAGTGTTGCGTCACAGTAGGATGAACTACGACGATAGATATTGATTTCGTTTGCCATAATTTCAATATTTTTAGTTAATAATTTTGTTAATTAGTGAGCAGTCTATGATAGGTAATCTCTGACTGCCCATATCTCGCAGTTGTCCATAATTTCAATATTTCAAAGTTCTCTGTGATTGAAAGATTCAATTTTGAAAGCGATTCACAACCTCTTGGTTTCCCTCTCAATCACACCGCAAATATACAACAAAATTCAATACTACCAAAATATTTTTTCATTTTTAACATCTTTGTTTTGTATATAGTTGTTTTACAGCACTATAATTTTTCAAATATTTTTCATTTTAACATTTCAAACCTCTACAAAATGCTATTTTCAGCACGAGAATTTCGGAATTTTGACCTATTTTGATACCATTCATCCTTGACAATGCTGTAACTAATTGATATAAAAAGAGTTGCAATACATCAATATTGCAACTCAATTTCCTATGTGCTTGATTATTACTTTATTACAATCTTTGGTTTAGTACCATTATTCTGTGTCAATGAGTCAATCGCATCCAGTTTGCTACTATCAATCGCCTTTGCGTATACCATAACCGTCTCCAGACCACGATGCCCCAGCAACTCTGCAACAACTATCGGGTTCACATTGTGTGAGAGTAGTCTGCAAGCGAAAGTCTTTCGGGCGGTATGCCACGACAACACCTTATCGATGCAACATTGCTTTGCTATTCGCTTCAAAGCAGCATTGCCTATGCAACGCTTTTCGGGTATATTGAACACGCGCGTATCATTATCATATGGGGATGGCGGTGTAGGTAGCAACCACTCTTCTACTATTGGAACAATTACCTCTCGTGTGGTCTTTGTCTGTTTCAATTTAACTGCCTTATGACCTTGGTATATGACTATATTGCCCCATTTCAACGCAGTCAAGTCCGATATACGCAAGCCAGTATAACAAGCGAACACATAAGCCTTTCTTATCTGCTCCATCGCTTCCGTCTTACATCTATACGAAATGAGCGACATCAACTCCCATTCTTCAAGAAAGTCTTTCTCTGCAACGATTGGTTGTGGAGTAACCCTATGTATGTCGATGTTCTGCATAGGGTTCTCGTACAGATTGTCAAGCATAACTGCACGCCGTAATACTGCATTCAAGTCGTGGATGTAATGGTGTTTGGTGGAGTCGGCAAGCTCGCTTTCGAGTATGCTATTTATGTACTGCAAACAGAAGTCTTTCGTAACATTGCTGACATCTATATCATCGACCCAATGGAGTATGTTTAGCATAGAGCCGTGGAACTCCCTTTTAATGAAGTCGTGCATACCCATTGACTTTATCGTCCGAACGCTACCAGCCTTATTGGTCAACTCAATAATCTTGTCGCTCTTTATCTTGTTTGCTATTGCGAGCGTGTTTTCATTCAGCCGTCTGTTCTCATCGTTTGATGGTGGATATAAGTACAATTTTAGGCTCTCCCGGACTCGTTTGCCATCCTTGTAGTAGTGCAAGTCGAGAGCATAGCGACCACCGCCTATGGAGCGTTTCTTGATTGATGCAATTTCTTTCATTGTGTTACTGATTTGAGATTGCAAAGATACAACCATTTCTTGGATTGACAAAAAAGATTGTCAAATTATTGACAAAAATTGGAAATTTAACAATTAAAAAGGGGTGTTTGTTCAACACCCCTACATTGTTATATTGTTGATTTATTGCTACTTATTCTTCAACTGACGCTTAGCGTACCATTCATAGATGATTGGCACTACAAACACATTGAGCAGCGATAACGTGTTTATTCCCAATCTCCCACATATCCCATATAACCCTAATTTCTCGGATGATTGCCATATTATTGCCAATTTAACATTTCAAATTTGACAATGATAACTGATTTCTGCCAATATTATTGTCCCGAATTTTCAGTTTTTTCAGTTTTTTCAGTTTTTTCAGCGTGGTTTATTTCGTACATCGAATGCAGTATTTCGGACAACCTATCAAGGATGGAGAAGTCGCCATCACATACATACCTATACAGATAATGGATGGTTTCGTGTGCGGTGTTATTTAAGACGCAGAAATGGTCATCTACGAGCATTTCGTAATGTTCGATGTCCAAATCCTTATGGTGGCACTCAAAGTTGCGTGAGAGTGGCTTTAATGTCAATTCACACACCTTTCTCTCTTTCTTCAAACGCTCACGAAAGCGTTTCCAAGCAACCCTCGCACGAACCTTTGATTTGTACTTGCTCTCATCGGTCCTGGTCTTTGTATTTCGTATAGTCTTACCCATACACTATTTATAGTTACACTTATGTTCGTGTTTTTGCTCCAACCATTGTTTGAGCTCTTTCTTGAACTGGTCGATTTTGAATGATGGGCAAGCCTTGTTCGCATACTCATTGTGGCAATGTATAGTGGCTTGTGGGTAGAGTATCAGCAGTTCATTAACGAGTGCGTACAAAGCCTCTTTCTGTGCATCCGTTCGTGTATCTTTTGGCTTCAAATTCCTATCCACACCGCCACAATAGCAGATGCCGATAGAATTAGCGTTATGTCCTACCGTATGGGCACCGGTTATGTTCACGTTACGACCCTCCTTAACAGAGCCGTCAAGTTCAATGTAATAGTTGTAACCGATATCTACCCAACCAAGGCTCTTATGGTACTTTCTTACACCCTCAACAGACCAGTTGTCGCCCTCTCTTGATGCGGAGCAATGCAGTATGATTTCGGTTATCTTACGAGTTGATTTGACTAATGCTTTCATACTACTAAAATATAGCCGTTTTAAGAGCGTTTCGGAGCGTCTGTGGTAACTTGTACCAATCAGTATGAGAAAGGCTCTAAAATGGGCTAAAATGCCACACTACTACCTTTCTAATGGTATGGGTTGGCTACACCATACTACATCTATTAATGGTATGGGGTTGGCTACACCATACTACATCTATTAATGGTATGGGTTGGCTACACCATACTACATCTATTAATGGTATGGGGTTGGCTACACCCTACTACATCTATTAATGGTATGGGTTGGCTACACCTACTACCTCTCTAACCATATCGATTTGACCAAACCCTACTACCTCTCTAACCATAGCAATTTGACCAAACGTAGCAAACGTAGCAAGGTAGTAGGCTGAGATTTTTTTACGACCTTTTATATATATAGAATAAGTCGTAAA
>JAGHTC010000040.1 GCA_018065465.1 Candidatus Ruminococcus equi | reverse complement strand
TTCTTTGGTGATATAATCATATAAGATTATTTTGAAAGGTGATAAATATGTCAATGAAATTAACCAAAAACACAAAAAAGATAGTTTCTGTTTTATTATCTATTATTATGATATTAATGTGTTTAAGTCCTTATCTTACTGTTACGGCAAAAGAAGTAGAAACAGCAGCAGGACTTGATTCGATAATATATGAAGCAGAAGCGAATGAGGAGAGTTTCAAGCCTTCATATAAAGATGCAAGCGGAAATGAATATTTTCCCGAAAGCAATAATATGAATCCTAACACTAATGATTTACCTTCTTCTTATGATAGCAGAGATTTAGGATATGTTACAGCTGTTCATGATCAAAGCCTCTATGGTTACAGTTGGAGTTTTGCTTCCACAGCAGCAATTGAGTCAAATATGCTGAAAAACAAGCTGACTGACAAAAGTGCCGAAGATTTGTATATATCTGAAATTGGTCAAGGCTATATGTATATGACTTCTTCAAGAAACACCGATTCGATATTCCATTATGACTACTACAAAGATCCCAGAAAGGGCAGAAGTGTTGGCTGGCCTGAATATGTAGCAGAAGCAATGGCAGACGGAATGGGGCCATATGAGAATACTCTAATGCCATACGACAACCAATATGACGGTTACAGCGATGAACTGAGATACTATTCTCTGGCGCGTCTCAAGGATTATGAAGAATATCGTCTTGCCTACGGTGTTAACGATGTATTACTGAAAGAAGCAGTTTATAATAACGGCGGTGCTGTAATACATTATAATACTGAAGGGTATCATCAGGGCAGAAAAAGTGAATATTATTATGACAACGGAAATATTGTAAGCCCTTCCGGCGGCCATGTCGTTGAAGTAATAGGCTGGGATGATAATATAGATAGAACTTTATTTAATCCTCGCGACACTGAAAACCAACCTAAACATAATGGCGCTTGGATATGTAAAGACAGCCATAGCTCTGATTATGCTGACCATGGATTTATCTACATATCTTATGATTCAATCAATATGGATGCTTACACATTCGCAACACAAAGCGTAGATACATTTGATAAGATTTATCAATACGGTGCAGTTGCAGATTGCTATATAAAACATACTGTAGCAAATGTCTTTACGTCTGAGCGTGATGAAACATTAGAGCAGATTTGCTTTATGAATATGAACGCTACCGGCGGAAAAATAAAGATATATAAGCTAAATGATGGCTATACTTCACCTATTGATGGTACTCTTTTGGATGAGCAAGAATTTTCGTATAATCTCACAGGACTTCATTGTGTGAATACTGTAAATAATATAGAACTGAAAAAAGGCGATGTCTTCTCTGTAGTTGTTTCGCCTGATAAAGGTGTCCTTGCGTGTTCTACAAAAGAAAACACATTGGATATTAAAAATGTCGGTTTTTATAGCACTGACGGTATTAATTTCACAGATGTGAAGAGTGCAGACTCTCAGTATGCTGTTTCATATCCGTATGTTAAGGCATATACAAAGATTAAAGGTCAAACTGATAAAGAAGAACTTATTAGTACAGTTGATGCCCATGAAAAAATGGACAGGTCTTTATGTCTTGACAAAAATCTTCTTGAACAATATGATTTAGAAGCTCAAAAAGCAAGCGAAATTATTAAAGATGATAGTGCAAAACAGTCTGAAATTGACAACGAAGTTTGTCTTATGAACAATTACTACAATCTCTGCGCAAAAACATTTGAGATTAACAGTAAGGAAGATTTATTATTATATTATAACGAATCCGTAGTGCTTAATTCTTTACCAAGAATATTAGTCCTGAATTGTGACCTTGATATGAGCGGAGAAGAGATAGATTCTTCGTTGACTTATCAAAAAACCTTTAACGGTGTATTTTTAGGAAACAACCATACAATTTCAAATCTTACAATAAATACTTTTGTTGCCATTAGCGATGGACTGTTTGGTACAGCTGAGAACGCATTAATCAAAGATTTAAAAATAAAAGATTCAAATATTAACGGATTATCAGGTGTTGGTGCAATAGTAGGTGAACTTTCGGGCAATTGTACTATATCTAATTGCTCTGTTGAAGATTCCTTGATCTATACAATCGGTTATGATAAATCTTCAGTTGGTGCAATAGCAGGTAAAGTAACAGGCGATAATAACAAAATTGAAAATTGTTCTTCAACCGGAAATGATATCAGAGGAAGAACTTTTACAGGCGGAATTATAGGAAGTATTAACTTTGAAACAGTTAATAACAGTGTCGTCGAGTGTTCGGCAAGCAACAACCTTGAAAAAGGTATGGGCACTGTTTCAAAAACTTATCCTAATGCCCCTGATTCATTTACTCTTTCTGCGTATGCATCCGATGAAGCATATAAAAAATGTGAATCCCTTGTCACTCTTGATGATAACGGTGCATATATCCAAGAATATACGGGTAAAATTGAAAGTATTACTAATGCCGAATTTGCTGATGATAAATGGAATGTTATTGCTGAAGGAACCGGTAAAGAATGTGAAATAACATACAGCGAAGACTACAAAGGTATATTTGAACTTAAATTCAATTTCGAGGATGAGACTGTATCAATTCATTTCATTTCGGCTGATGAAACAATAGAGGAGCTTATGTTCCCGAACAAATTCGGTGTGTTCCCGGTAAGAAATATTGATGATATCGCATTGAGCAATTTTGAATATAAAGAAAAAATCAAAAGAATAGTTAGTGAAGATGGAATATCTTTTGACAATGTTCCTTTTACAGGCTTTGTTAATCTCGAAAGTGTTGATATCGGCGAAGGAACAACCGCTATAGATTTCCATGCGTTTGAAAATTTGCAATCTTTAAAAAGAGTTTCTTTACCTGATTCACTGGAATTAATTCAAGGCTACGCTTTTGCAGAATGTAAGAATCTTGAGACTGTTGATTTTGGAAATCATCTTGAAGCAATAAAAGGCGGAGCGTTCATGAATTGCTCTTCACTCAAGAATATCGTTTTGCCTGATTCTTTATCACTAATTGCAAGCGAATCTTTTGCAGGCTGTAACTTCTGCAAAATTATGCTTGGCAATAATCCAGAGCTTAATATCCATTCTGAATCTCTTGGATATCTCACTAAGAAGATTTTCGATGATGACGGAACAAACGAAAGAAATATAAAAATAGATTCTTTTGTAATTAACGGCTACACAGATTCAGCAAAAAAATATGCAGAAGAAAACGGTTTCAAATATGTTGACCTTAATAATGAGCAACCCGATTTTGATGACACTATGTTTGATATGTCTATTTTCAAAGCAGGCGATTCTGACCTTGACGGAAATATTACAATAGTCGATGCCACAGTAATTCAAAAATATCTTGCAAAAGCACAAGAGATAAACGATTATCAACGATACAACATGCTTGTAAAAGATTGTGAAAAATCAATTTCTATTGCAAACGCTACCGTTGTTCAAAAATATCTTGCAAAAATTATAGATACATTGGATTACGAGAGTTAAAGTTATCTTTAATTTAATATACTGTGTAAATATAAAAGCGTTTTAATATATTGTAAATATTGGATTGATATGTTATTATTAAGAACAATAGAAAAAATATGGAGGAATATAAATGAAAAAGATAGTAGCATTAGTATTGATATTGATAATGTTGGTCCCGTTTGCATCCGGATGTGCAAAAAACGAATCTGCAGATTTAGTCGTATTCGGCAATATCTATACTGCTGAAAAAGATAATAACGGTCTTGCAGAGGCTTTTGCAGTAAAAGACGGCAAATATATCTATGTAGGAACTAAGGATGAAGCCAAGAAATACATAGAAGAAGGCAAAACCGAAGTTTTCGATAAATCAGGTGAAGGCTTAATCATTCCCGGATGTACTGAAGGACATGCTCACTATTTTGGTGTATATGGGATAGGAAAAGTATTACCCGGACAAGGATGTAGTTATAAAGAATTACTTGAAGTAATAAAAGATGAAACAAAAGGTAAAAAGACGACTCAGTTTATTTCGTTTGGTTGGAAAACTATAGAATTGAGTGAAGATAGGGCTGCCGGTAAGAATTTTGCAGAAGAAATAGAAGCAGTAGCACCCGGTATTCCTGTTGTTTTAATTGACAATACCGGTCATAGTGCAGTATGCAATACTACAGCATTGAAAAAAGCCGGATTATTAGAAAATCCCAAAGTGCGTGGAGGAGAAGTAGCACTTGATAAAGACGGAAACCCAAGCGGCTTTGTATCGGATCAGGCAGTAGGATATATTTGTGACAAAGCTATAGATGATGATATACTTACCGAAGAACAGGCTAAACAAGCGTGTTCGATTGGTGCTGAATTGTTACTTAAACAAGGATACACAAATGCTCTGGATGCTTATATCAATCAGTTTGCTGAAAGAGAAATGTCAGATATACTTAAAAAACTGGATGAAAGCGGAGAATTAAAAATCAACGTTGCATCTTGTTATAATCTTAAAAGTTATGATGCAGAAAATTATAAAGAAAAAGTTGACAGAGTAGCACAAATTGCCGAAGAATGTAAGTCAAAGCATTATAACCCCGCAAACATAAAATTGTTCGCTGACGGTGTTGTAGAATCTGCAACCGGCTGGATGTTTGAAGAATATAAAAATGTAGAAAAAGGCAAAGAACACGGTAATATAATTTGGGATGTTGAAGAATTAAAGAAGCTTGTTTCATATGCAAATAGTAAGGATATTTTAGTTCATACACATTCATTTGGAGACGCAGCATGTAATGCAGTTCTTGATGCATATATTTATTCAAATAAAGAAAACGGAAAAGAATATAGAAATTGTCTTGGGCATGTAAGAAATATTAAGAGCGAAGATGTAATAAGAGCAGCAGAAAATAAAATACCGATTGCAGAAAACCTTATATGGCATTCGGATGTAGATGAAAATGTTCCTGAACAAAAGAAACAAAAAGATATGATACTTCAACATATATCCGAAGACACATATAATAACGGATATCCGATGAAATCATTAATTGATAACGGTGTTATTATGAGTTCTTCAACAGATGCTCCTGCGGCTATGTCAATAGAAGGAAACATTATGAATGTCCTTGAAGTTGCAACTACCGGAATTATGCCGGAAGATAGTGCTAAACCATACGCTGAAAAAGAACTTATCTCAGTAAGAGAAGGCTTAGAAGCATTGACAATAAATGGTGCTTGGCAATTAGGCCTTGAAAACGAAAGAGGCTCTGTAAAGGTAGGAAAATATGCAGATTTCGTTATCCTTGATAAAAATATACTTGATTATCAAGGTGAACAACTGCGTACTATTCATAACACACAGATTTTAAGTACATACTTTGAAGGAAAACCTGCATATACAAAATAATAGAAACATCGACATCAAAAAAGGAGTGTTGATTTTGAAAAACATAAAAGCAATAAGGATAATAAGTGCTTTGATTGCAGTTGCGTTGATTGCTCTCTGTATATCAGCCTGTGGCAATGAAAAAACCGAGAAAAAAGAATTCGGGAAATTTAACAAAGTATCGGATATGCTGTTTGAGGTAACATTCGATGATTTTTCTGCTGAAATACCGGATGGCTCAGTCACTTCGGAAATGACCGGAGATATGGCTTGTTCAAGTGTACGCAACGGTGGTTTTGTAGGACGCAACTTTGACTATTTTATGAATAGTTGCCCAACCTTTGTAGTTCGTACAACTGCAAAGGAAGATAGATATGCAACAATTGGAGTCGGTCGTCTTTCAAATATCACTTCAAAAACGGTTGAAGAGGGATTACCAAAGGAGAAAGTTGACCTTCTGCCATGGTTTGTTCTTGATGGTATAAATGAAAAAGGACTTGTAGTCAATTCCAATGTAGTTTTCAAAGCAGACTGGGGCGAAGTGCCACATACCGGAACTAATCCGGATGCACCGGACTTAAATGATCAAATCCTTGCTCGCCCGCTGCTGGATAATTGTGCAACAGCCGATGAAGCGATTGAATATTTGAAAAAGTACAATATTACGCCTATGAATTCAAAGTTGATGGATTTACATTATATGATTTCCGACCCTGAAAAAACTTATGTTGTAGAGTTTTACAATAATGAGATTCTTGTCAAAGAGCAGAAAATCATGACTAATTATTTTATCAATATAGATAAAATCCCCGAACATCCTGATGGTTATGAAAGATTGCAGATTCTTAATGATAATTATGACGAAGGCGCAACAATGGAAGGTATGTATAAACTTATGCAGAGAGCAAAATATACAAACCTGTATGATGCTTCCAACAAATGGTATTCCGAAGTTAATATGCTCGATAATCAAACTTTAAAACCGAAAGACGGGGCAGATGAACAGTTGCAGGATACGCAGGAATCATATAAAAAGGAATTGGAATATATCAAAGAAAACGGACTCAGAGAAAAAACCGAATGGTGGGATACAACACATAATTCCACTTATGACATCAACAACAGAAAACTGTGGGTAACGGTTCATGAGCGTTATGAAGAAAAACCCTATGAGTTTTCTATAGAATAAATAAATTATAAACCTAATTAACAACAGCGAGTGTATCTATTACAGGTATACTCGCTGTTTGCAAAATTAACACTAAAATGAACAAATATTGGGAATTTGGCTTAAAAACTACATTTCAAAATGAACTAAGATTAAAAAATCAATAGGGAACAAGTGATTCTGAACACGCACACTTTTTTAATTCTAAATTAGAATAAATGTAATATATTATATTGAAAAATTGGTGA
>JAGHTC010000057.1 GCA_018065465.1 Candidatus Ruminococcus equi | reverse complement strand
TTCTTTGGTGATATAATCATATAAGATTATTTTGAAAGGTGATAAATATGTCAATGAAATTAACCAAAAACACAAAAAAGATAGTTTCTGTTTTATTATCTTTCATTATGATAATAATGTGTTTGAGTCCTTATTTGTCTGTTTCGGCAGAAGAAGTTGAAACAAAGGCAATAGGACTTGATTCAATAATATATGAAACTGAAGAAATATTAGATAACTATAAACCTGAGTATAGAAATGCAAGTGGAAATGAGTATATTCCCGAGATCAAAAACGCGAATTTGAATTCTAACTCAAATGATTTACCTTCCGCTTATGACAGCAGAGATTATGGATATGTAACAGATGTCCGTAACCAAAATCCATTTGGCTTTTGTTGGAGTTTCGGTTCTACCGCAACAATAGAGTCAAATATGTTGAAAAACAAACTGACCGATAAAACAGCCGAGGACTTTTTTATTTCCGAAACAGGTCAAGGAATACTGTATAGAACCCAATCGAAAAACGAAGATTCTATTTTCCATTATGACTATTTTTATGATCCGGAAAAAGGTTTTCACGGTGGTTGGCCTGAACATGTAGCAGAAGCAATGGCTGACGGCTTAGGTCCGTATGATAATTATCTTATGCCTTTTTCCGAAGTGGAAAACGGATACAGAGATGAACTCAGATACTATTCCACGGCACGATTAAAGAGTTATGAGGATTATTCTCTCAAATACGGCTTTAATGATGTACTTCTGAAGAATACAATTCTTGAGAACGGCGGAGCGGCGTTCTTGATGACTATGACGGGTTTTTGGCAAGGCAACAATAAAAAATATTACTATGATAACGGAACTTATGTACAAAGTGAAGATAATCATGTTGTTGAAGTAATCGGATGGGATGACAATTTTGACAAAACCATATTTAATCCCGACGATCCCAAAAATCAACCACAGCATAATGGTGCATGGATATGCAAAAACAGTTGGGGCACCAATTACGGTGAAGACGGATATATCTATATATCTTATGACTCAATAAATATGGAATTTTTTCCGTTTGTAACACAGAGCGTAGATGCATTTGATAAGATTTATCAGTACAGTGCTGTCAACGGGTGTTATACAGAAGGCACACTTGCTAATGTATTTACATCCGAGCGTGATGAAACATTGGAGCAAGTCTGCTTTATGAATTTGAATCCCACAAATGGAAAAATAAAGATATATAAATTAAACGAAGGCTATACTTCACCCGTTGATGGTGTTCTGATTGATGAACAAGACTTCTCTTATAATGCTACCGGACTTCATACTATAGATACAGTAAATGCCGTACAACTGAAAAAAGGAGATATTTTCTCTGTTGTGGTTGCTTCCGAAAACGGTATGCTCGGATGTTCTTCAAAAAACAATACATTAGATATTAAAAATGTCGGCTTTTACAGCAATGACGGAGTAAACTTTGCAGACATAAAGGATTTAGATAAACAACCAGGTATCTCATATCCGTATATAAAGGCTTATACAAAATTATCCGGTCAAACAGATAAAGAAAAACTGCGTTCTGCACTGAATGATTACGAAACTGCAGATACGTCAATTTGTACTGACAAAAGTCTTCTTGAAAAATACGATATAGAAGCACAAAAGGCTTATACAATGTCAGATGATGTTACTGCTACTCAGAATGAGATAAACAATGAAGTTTGCCTTTTGAACTACTATCACAGCGTTTGTGCCGAAAAATTTGAAATTAACAGCAAAGAAGACTTTTTGGAATACTATAATGAGAGTATATTGAAAAACGCTGTTCCAAATTATGTGGTCTTGAATTCTGACCTTGATATGTCCGGCGTGGATATTGACTATTCACTTACACATACAAGAACATTTTCAGGAACATTTGTCGGAAACGGACATACTGTTTCAAATCTTACAATTAACACTAACGCAGAATTTTCAGGTGATTCCGGACTATTCGGCAAACTGAATAAAGCGACAGTTACAGGTGTGAAGTTGGAAAATTGTACAATTCACGGTTCTTTAAACTACGGAGCAATAGCGGGAGAATTAATGAATGACTGTACAATTTCCGAATGCACGGCAGAAAATTGCAGTCTTTACTGTAATGGCTATGCAGCATCGGCAGGCGGTATAGTCGGCACAATTACAGAAAACAACAATAAGATTGATAATTGTAAAGCAACAGGGAACACGATAAAATGCATGTCTTCATCCGGTGGAATTGTCGCATTAATTGCTCCTATTGCAAAAAGTTACAGCGTAAAGGATTGTGTTGCCGAAAACAACGAAATTGAAAGCGCATGCAATGTGTGCAAAACTTATCCGAAAGATGAGAATTCTTTTTCGGTGTATATCCATACTTCCCGCGAAAGTAAAGTTTCATCTGAGAGTTTTGTCTTGATTGATGATACCGGTGCATATATAAAAGAATATTGCGGAAAAATCGAAGATGTTACCAATGCCAAGTTATCCGGTGACAAGTGGATAGTAAACGATGACGGAGAATACAAAGATTGTCAAATTACATATAGCGAAGATTACAGCAACAAACTCGCTCTTGATTTCAATTTTGAAAATGAAACAATTTTAATTAAATATGTTATAGGTGATGAATCAATAGAAAAACTCGTTTTCCCAAATAAAATCGGCACATATCCGGTATCTGCCATCGAAAAAAGTGCATTAGATAACTATTATCATAAAGATAAAATAAAATCTATAACCATAGAAGACGGCGTATGTGCAGACGGTATCAGGTTCAGAGATTTCAGTAATCTTGAAAAAATTAGTATAGGTGAAGGTACAACAAATATTGTTTCGTCTTGCTTTGTGAGAATGTCGTCCCTAAAAGAAGCTACTTTACCTGATAGCGTTAAAGTAATTAACAACAGTGCTTTCAGTGATTGTACCAATCTTGAAAAAGTCAATCTTGGAAATGGTGTTGAAATAATTGATGATGGTGCGTTTTCCAGATGTTCCTCTCTCAAATATATAGACTTTCCTGAGTCATTACGAGTAGTAAGTTCGGCCTCGTTTTTTGGATGCTCTCGTATGAAAGTTATTTTTGGAAAAAATATAGAAATAATTGAAGAAAATGCATTTGGGTTTCTTGATAAGCACATTAGTAATGATGATGGCGGCGGGTATATACAATTAAAAAACGATTCTTTTGTAATTAACGGCTACACAGATGTAACAAAAAAATATGCAGAAGAAAATGGCTTCAAATATGTAGATCTGAATACAGAAGAACCTGATTTTGACTACTCAATGTTTGATATGTCAATCTTCAAAGCAGGGGACGCCGACCTTGATAAAAACATCACGATTGTAGATGCTACCGTAATTCAGAAGTATCTTGCAAAATTGCAAACCGTAAATGATTATCAGCGATACAATATGCGTGTAAAATCCTGTGAATCAACCATAACAATAGCGAATGCAACGGTAATTCAAAAGTATCTTGCAAAAATCATAGATATATTGGATTACGAGAGTTAAAGTGTTTTCAATTTACTATATTGTGTATATATAAAACAGCGAGTATATCCTTAATGGTACACTCGCTGTTTTGTTTGTATAAATGAACAGATATTAGAAATTTGGCTTAAAAACTACATTTCAAAATGAACTAAAATTAAAAAATCAATAGGGAACAAGTAATTTTGAACACGCACACTTTTTTAATTCTAAATTAGAATAAATGTAATATATTATATTGAAAAATTGGTGA
>JAGHTC010000009.1 GCA_018065465.1 Candidatus Ruminococcus equi | reverse complement strand
ATATTATATTAAGGCATATAGTTATTCACGTATTCAGTCTGTGAACAAACGAGGTGAACCTATGGAATATTTTGAACCGATTATTAAACTTACTCTTATGGGATTTATCCCCGTCATAATGAGTATAGTTTTATTTCTTCTGGTAAAAAAGACGAAATTTGGAAAAATAAATTACTGGGTTACACAGATTATTGTCGGTATTTTGTTCGGTGGATTTGCAATTCTTTCCACCGAGTGCGGTATTCCGATGTCGGGCGCCATGGTCAATGTTCGTGACGCAGCCCCGTTATGTGCAGGCTTGATTTTCGGACCGACCGCCGGTATTGTTGCCGGTACTGTCGGTGCAGTAGAGAGATATTTTGCAGCATTTTGGGGCGTCGGTGTATATACCCAGTGGGCTTGTGTATTAGGTACATTTGCAGCAGGTGTCGTCGGTGCATTGGTTAAAAAATTCATTTTCGGCAAGCGTGCCGTAAAATGGTACTATGGTTTTGCTGTCGGTGCCTCCGTCGAAACTTTCCATATGTTTATGGTTTATTTGACACATTTAGACGATATAGAAAACGCCTACGCCGTTGTTGCAAAATGCTATATCCCCATGGTTATCGCCTGTTCCGTTTCGGTAGCTCTTGCAACATTTATTACATATCAACTTGACAAAAAACTTTTCCGTCCGGAAAGTATTTATAAAGACAGAAAGAAACCTACTATTTCAAGTGTTTTTCAGATTGGTCTTCTTTTTCTCGTGCTGATAGGTTTTGCTTTGTCAATTACTTTTATGACAGTTGTACAGACTAATCTTTCCAACAGTTCCGCCGTAAAAGTAATGAATCTTAATGCCCAGGATGTCATTTCGGAAATTGAACAGGCTTCGGACAAAAATCTTTTGTCAATCACTGAACATATCGCCGAAAACATCGAAGAGTATCTTGCTTTGAAAGAAAAGAACGAAACTGATTTGACAGTCGGCGAGATACTCAAAATAACAAAAGAAGCAAACGACGTTTCGGAAATTTCCATAGTTGATAAAAACGGTATTATTACTTATTCATCAAAGCCGGAATATGTCGGCTTCGATATGTCATCCGGTACACAGGCAGCCGAATTTTTGTGTCTGCTCGGCGATACAGAAACTTTTGTTCAGTCTTATCAACCTATCACTTATAATAAAAACGAAACATGCAAATATGCCGGAGTTAAACTTTCAACCGGCGGTTTTGTTCAGGTCGGATATGATGCCGAGCGTTTCCAAAAGGACATAGATGAAAAAATCAGAGGCATTTCCGAAAACAGACGAATCGGTGAAAAAGGCTTTATCATCGTTGCAAACAAAGACTGGGAAATTGTTAGTGACCCGTTGGGATATACAGGACAAAACCTGAATGTTTACGGTATTTGGATAGATACCAACACTATGCCGGAGGGAGTCAACTTCACCGAAATCGTAAACAACGAAAACTGCCTTTGGAATTATCACACTATTGAGGGATATTACATTGTATCGGTATATCCCGAAGCAGAGGCTTTCCTGTATCGAAACATCGGTGTATATGAAACAGTACAGATGGAAATTATCGTATTCTTCTGTATGTTCATCCTGATTTTCCTGCTTATCAAACGAATCGTTGTGGATAACTTCCGCAAAGTCAACATCGGCCTCAACGACATCACAGACGGCAATCTGGATGTCAAGATAGATGTAACCGAAAACAGAGAATTTGAGGCGTTATCCGATGGTATCAACACCACAGTTGATAAACTGAAAGAATATATTGCAGAAGCGGAACAGAGAATTGACGCCGAACTCAAATACGCAAAAGAAATTCAACACTCTGTACTGCCGAGCATTTTCCCGCCGTTCCCCGACCGCAAGGAAATGGATATATTTGCTACCATGGAAACGGCAAAACAAGTCGGCGGCGACTTCTACGACTTCTATATGCTCCCGAACAACAGACTCGCTTTCCTTATGGCTGATGTTTCGGGCAAAGGTATTCCCGCCGCGATGTTTATGATGAGGTCAAGAACCCTTATCAAGAGCCTTGCTGAAATGGGACTTTCCGTTGAGCAAATTCTTTACAGAGCAAACAACAAGTTATGTAATCACAACGACTCAAATATGTTTGTTACTGCATGGATGGGTATTCTCGATATAAATACAGGTCATGTTGATTTTGTCAACGCCGGCCACAACTTCCCGCTCGTAAAACTCGGCAAAAATTTTGAGTATCTTGAAACAACTCCCGACTTCATCCTTGCAGGATGGGACGGATTCAAGTACAAGAAGTACAGCCTTAATTTAAAGAAAGGCGATATGCTCTACCTCTATACCGATGGTGTTACCGAAGCACAGAATATCGACGGTCAACTCTACGGCGAATCAAGACTGCATAGATACATCAATTCTCTTGAACATTCCGATGTTACCGATATCTGTAACAAGATTATGGCTGATGTTCACGCCTATGCAGGAGAAGCAGAACAATCCGATGATATTACTATGATGTGTATTAGGTACAATGGTGTGGATTATGCAGGTGATGACAACGAAATTACAGTTCCCGCAGAACTTGCAAGCATTGAAAAAGTAACCGACTTTGTTGTTAAGAAATTGCAGCTTTGCAATGCAAACGAGTCCGTAATTCGTGATTTTGCCGTAATAAACGACGAAATCGTCAGCAATATTGCAAATTATGCATATGAAGACAGCACGGGACAGACTATCACAGTTCGCATCGACGAGTTATCAGACACTTTGAAAATGACGTATATTGACAGCGGTTACCCGTATAATCCCCTTGAAAAACAAGACCCCGATATTACCCTTGCTGCAAGTGAGCGTGCCATCGGCGGGCTGGGTATCTTCCTTGTCAAGAAGATGACCGACAATATGACTTACTACTATGAGGATGGTAAAAACCACCTTCAAATAGAAAAATCAATAAGATAACAGAATGGAGATATTATTATGACAGGATTATTGATTGAACTTAAAAGAGAAGACAATGCAACCGTTTTTGTTCTTTCGGGCAGACTCGATACCTTGAACGCTCCCGGTTTTGCTCAAAAAGTCGAAAGCGACCTTGTATCAAGCGACAAGGTAATCTTTGATTTGACTAACATTGAGTATATCGCAAGTTCGGGACTTCGTGAGTTTTTGACCATCTGCAAGAAGGCTCAAACAAGCAACACCGAAGTTGTACTCAAAGGACTTAATTCCGATGTCAAAGAAGTCTTTGATGTAACCGGTTTTTCACAGTTTTTCAATATCGAGGACTGAGGACATAGCAAAACACGGTGAATTTTTCTTTTCACCCTTTGCCCAAAATATATAGTTTAGATAAGTGAGTCACAAATGAAACACAAAAGGAAAAAATTGATAAGGCTTTGTGTTGTTATGATGTGCTGTGCATTTGTCTTGTACGCTATCAGTTTTGTGCTTGCCGGTGCAGAAAATCAAGGAAATAACCAAATCGCAGAAGGCAATACTCAACCTGCTACCGAGGAAACGGAAAATATAAGGAAAGAAATACCCTCGTATAAAATCGAGGGTGTACCTGTTATTGCCCAAACCGAACTTAAATCGGGTTGTGAAACCTACGCCGCCACTATGCTTATGCAGCATCTCGGCTTTGAAATTGACGAAATTACTTTTGCGGATAACTATCTTATCAGCAGAGATGTTTATTACGATGATGACGGCAACCGCTACGGTCCCGACCCTAATTCTGCTTTTTCTGGTGATGTGCATACAGGTTACGGCTGGTGTATCTACTGCCCTGCTATGGCAAAATCAATGAACAACTACTTCAAAAGCGAAAACTCAAAACTTGTTGCCACTCCGATTGAGGGAGTAACACTCGATGACTTGTGCTACAAATATATCATAAATGATATACCCGTTATGATTTGGGGCACAACGAATATGGAAGAGGCCTACGAATCCGATTCGTGGATAGTTGACTATACCGACGAAAATGCAAAGTACAAGCCCGGAGAGACTTTTACTTGGCTTCAAAATGAGCATTGTCTTGTGCTTATCGGCTTTGACAAAGAGAACTACTACTTCTGCGATTCCTGCGCGGGAGATGTTTCCGTCTTTGACAAAAAGACTTCAGAGCAGAGATACAAGCAACTTTCAATGCAGGCTATTGTAGTAGAGTAAAAACAATAAATATTTTATTAAACTCGGAGGTAAAACAAACAACTGCCTTTCTATTATGGAAAGGAATGAGAATAATGCCAATTTACAATCAATTTGGTAAAATCAGTATTGATGAAGCGAGAATAGACGAAGCTTGTAATGCTTATTTTAAGTGGAAAGATTTGAATACTTATATCTCTAATAATAGCCATAGAGGATTAAATATGCCAGATGCTATCAGTGAGCCAATGGGATGTTATTGTCTTGGTCTATTATGGAATAGAGGAAGTGAAGTCGGAGATGCAACCAATCCCCAAAGTGGGGAAAAATATGAATTAAAAGCGACTTCAAGATTCGAAGGAGATTTATCTTCATTCGGTCCAAAATGTGTTTTTGATGATTTGGTTTATTTAAGATATAAACTTGATGAAAATTTACTTTATGTTTATGATTTACGGATAAATTCTGAAGATTTTGGAAAATATCCCGCAAACAAAAAACAAAGTATTCAAGAACAAAAGGACCAAGGAAGAAGACCACATGTTAGTTTACAGAAATTATTTGTTGATTCAAATAATTTAGAACCAGATGTTATTTTTGATATTAGGAAGTGTAAAATTATCAAAGATAATAGATAAGAAAATGGCGGAGTGTTTTATCTCCGTTTTTTATATCAACATATTTTGCGGCACGCCGCAATTTTACAATTATAGAATGGGGGAATATTTATGAAAGGAAAACTTCGTTGTGCATCTTTTTTTGCTGGAGTAGGTGGCATTGATAAAGGATTCGAAATGACAAATGAGTTTGAAACAATTTATGCAAATGAAATAGATGAATATCCCGTAAAAACTTTTGAACTAAATTTTAATATAAATGTAGATTGTAGAGACATAAATTTTGTTAAAGAAAAAGAGATACCCGATTTTGATGTATTACTCGCAGGTTTTCCTTGCCAAGCATTTTCCGTTGCTGGATACAGAAAAGGATTCGATGACGAAAAAGGTCGTGGTATTTTATTTTTTCAACTAATTAGAATTATTCATGAAAAACAGCCAAAAATAGTTTTTTTGGAAAATGTAAAAAATTTAGTTGGTCATGATAATGGTAATACTTTTTCAGTCATAATTGATGAACTAAAAAAAGAAAACTACTACATTAAATTTGCAGTATTAAATGCAATGGAGTACGGAAATATTCCTCAAAATAGAGAACGAATATATATATTGGCATTTAAGGATAGAGATGTATATCAACGGTTTAATTTTCCGATGCCAATAAAACTTAATACAACAATATTTGATGTAATAGATTTTGATAAAAAAGTTGACGACAAATATTATTATACAAAAGGAAAATACAAAGGAGAAATTTATGAAAAATTGGTAGAGGCTATGAAAGATGAAAAAGCTGTATATCAATGGAGAAGAAAATATGTACGCAAAAATAAAAGAGGCGTTATCCCCACGCTGACTGCCAATCAAGGAGAGGGTGGGCATAATGTTTGCATTATAAAAACTCCGTACGGCATTAGAAAGATGACACCACATGAGTGTTTTAACGCACAAGGGTTTCCAAAAGATTTTAAATTACCTAATAATATGAGTGATGCAAGATTGTATAAACAAGCCGGAAACTCTGTTTGCGTATCAGTTATTTATCGAATAGCACAAGAAATACTCCGTGCATTATAGTACAATGCAAAACGGCTGTGAAGACTTCTTCACAGCCATTTTTACTTAACTAATCAATTATTCAAGTCCGAATGAAAGCGATTCGGGGAAATATATCGCCCAGAAAATCTCGGTATGGTTAGCGTCGTTATCGAAAGCGGTTTTCATAAGTTCCTTCGGATAGCCTTTCTTTTCGAGTATGCCCTGCATAGCAACCGACAGCGGGTATATTGTCGGCTCAAGACCGTCGTTGAAGTTGCCACTGTAGAAATAGATTTTCGGCAAATCTTTTGCGTTTTTGAAATCGAATTTTGAAAGATAGGTCTGCCAGGTGGATTCTTCAAAGAGCAAAAATGCAGGTGACATTGCTCCGATATAATCGAACTTGTCGGGATTTTCAATACCGATATAAAATGCCTCGATTCCGCCCGAGGATGAGCCTGTAATTCCTCTTATTGAGTTAGTGCTGTAATTCTTCTCGACATACGGAATAACGGTATCAACAACGAATTTTGAGAACACATCCCCTGTTCCGTTGTCAAAACCTTCGCCCTTGTGTTTTGGTGAAATCTTTCCTATCATCGGGGTAAGTTCGCTGTCGCGCTTATTGTTTGAGTTATCTATTCCGACAACAATAATACCGTCACCGCCGTTTTTCATATATGAAAGCACGGTTTCGTCGCATTCCCATTCATTTCCCGACATTGTTTTGAGATTGCCGAAAAGATTTTGTCCGTCTGTCATATACAAAACCGAATACTTTTTCTTCGGTGAATAGTCAGACGGTGTCCAGATATATATGGGCTTTTTATAGCCTGTTGAATACTCGAGGTTTACTGTAGTGATTTTGCCCTCATCGCTTACGCCGTAAGGATAAAGACCGACACCGTATTTGGCATTATTGGTTTTCTGCATAATGAAATATCCGGAATTAGCAACGGTTACGGGAGTGTCTGTTGTCTGGACCTTGCCGTCTGTAAAGATAATTCTGTCGTATTTTTCGGTATCAACAGGCATTGTGTATATATCTTCGCCGTACTCGTTGGTTTCTTTATATGTCATTTTTGCACCGGGCCAGGCGGTTTTCGGTGTGCCTGTAGCGTTATTATAGAGATAGGCATATACATTTGACCAGTTCATATTATTGGAAAAATAAATATTTATCTGCTTTTTCACTGGTGTCACCGTCTCTTTCTGAGTTTGGGGTTGTGTGGGGGCTGTTGTCGGCTGTGTAGGTGCCACGGTTGTCGGCTGAGTATATTCTGTTGTCGATTCTGTTTGCGTTGTACTCTCTGTGGTTTCTGTCGGCTTTTCTTCTACTGGAAATTTGTCGATAAGATTTGCAAGCTTTTTCTGAATAAGAGTAGCATCGACAATGTTCAGTTCATCGGTGCCGTCAACTTTAGCCGCTTTGAGTGCCTCATCGTCCAAAACAATCATCTGTGCAAGTGCCTTTTGGACATAGGTAGCATCTACGATTGTAAGGCTTCCGTCTTTATCTACATCACCAAAAGAGGCGGCAAAAGCCGAAAGCGGCAAAATAATCAACATTACTGCTATAAGCACTACGCTGAATATAAAAGCAAAAAGTGTATTTCTTTTCATAAAATCACATCCTTTTTATTATAATAAATCTGTCAATATAAAAATTATATCAGCAAAATTTTTCTTTTTCAACACTCCATTACAAAAAACTTACAAAAGAACATATAATATTGACAATCTATCTTGTCTTTTATATAATCAAAATAGGTATAAATTGCAATAATAATGAAGTTTTTGTCGGAAAATTTTTGAAAGGAGATTGCTATGGCCCCGCTTTTTAAATTTTTTAATAAAAATAAAAAGCCTTTGCCAAAAACGGTAAGGTACTACGAAGACGAAGAGCCTAGATTCTCTTTGAAAGAATATATTAAAACCCATATTTTTACCTGCACTATTATCGGTGCTGTTTGCCTTTTGATTGTCGTGCTTCTTATTGTTATTTCAATCCGTAACGGAAAAAACCCCTTGTCCGATATGAAAACCGCAATGGATAAAAATATCGACAGCGGTAGTTTTGCGTTTACTCTTACTGCCGATTTTGACGGCGAACGCTATATGACATATAACGGAAACCTCAATATAAATACAGGGCGTCAGGAGTTATCTCTTTACTATGATGCTGAATACAAAGATTATATTTATTCAAATGTCGCCTATGCAAAATCAGGAAATGCTTACACCGGTAACTATTATTCGGGACAATGGACCGTATCCGATGCATACGATGATGCTGTCGACCTCTTTGAATTTATTCGCACATCAAGAAAAAGCGGTGAATGGGCGGCTCCTCTCTTGCGCCTTTTGAATATGTCATCAACTTTTTCTTCCGACGCATTCCAATCTTCTTTTGACAAAGTATACCGTAATCTTTTAAGCCAAATAGAAACAGGTGTAAATTATTCGGAAAAGGTAGACGGTGACAAAACCGTTCGCACTTTTACCCCGAGTATGAATGATGTATTTGATATTTTAGATGAAAACCTCGGTCCCGCCTTTTCCCGTGCAACAGACTACAATGTTTTCAAAGAAAAAGTCAGTATCAACGCGGAAAACCTTCGTTCAAGCACATGTGTTATAAGTTATTCACTCGATAAAAACGATTATTTGACCGACTTCTCTTTGTCCGTTGCGACAAATGGCAAGTCCTACGCTATCGCAGTTTCGATGTCGGATTTCTCCAAAACCGAAGTTACAATTCCGGACGGATTTTTCGCCGCAGCGAACATCACACCCGAGGGAACAAAATAAATATATTATATCAATCATCACTACAGGAGGTGAGCAATATCAGACGACTTTATAACATTGACTATGCTGTCTGCTGTTCTGTCGGAAAAGTAAGAAAGAACAACGAAGACAATTTCTATACTGCAGGAGAAATAAGAACCAATGTAATGTCAAACGAAGATGCAGAATTTTTCGGAAATGTATCAAGTTCGGACAATGAGCTTTTTGCTGTTTTTGACGGTATGGGCGGAGAAGCCTGTGGTGAAGTTGCATCTTTTATTGCTGCATCCTACTGCAAAGATTTCTGCAAAGATAAAGAACAGTATGAAGAATATCTTTACGAACTTTGTGACATCCTAAACAGAAAAGTATGTGAAGAAACCGAAAACCGCTCACTGGTTATGATGGGTACAACAGCCGCTATGGTACAGTTCGGCAAAAATGCCGTTTATGTGCTCAATGTCGGCGATTCAAGAATATACAAAGTATCTCGAAAAAAGATGAATATGATTTCACAGGACCATGTAGCCTACGGCTACCGCGGAAAGGCTCCGCTGACAAAATTTCTCGGTCTTGACAGTAAAGATGAAAAGCTAAAGCCCTATATAGCAATGGGAAAATACAAAGCAGGAGATACATATCTTATATGCACAGACGGCATTACGGATATGCTAAGTGAAGATGAGATTCTTTCGATATTAAACAGTGAAAACGAAGCAAGACAAGCAGCAAGGGATTTAGTTAACAAGGCACTCGAAGTCGGCGGCATTGACAACGCAACCGCAATCGTCCTTCAAGTCCACAGCGGAAAAGTCCGCAGATAGGGAAATAATATGGCTTACAAAAACAACAAAACTCAAAACAGACGGAGATACAAATCCCGTTATCGTAATGCACATAATTACAAAACAAAACGCTCTGCATCGCAAACCCGTGTTGCAATTATCGTTGCATCTATTACTTTCATAGTAATTGCGGCGGTAGTCGTTGTCTTTGCGTTCGGCGACAGGATATACTCCTTTATTTCAAGCAATCTTGAGCCGAATATTGAAACACATCAAGATGTTACCCAAAGCACTATTGAAAGTACAGTCGCTCCTACAGAAAAGCCGACAGAGAAACCTACCGAAGCACCGACACAAGCCCCGCTTGAAGATAACTTTGCTTCACTTCTAAACGGTGCAGGACTTACCGAAAAAGATGTCAAAGGTTCGCAGATAATTTTTGCATATAACGAAGGCACATCCTGCACGCTGTATTGCTATCAGAAAAACTCCGACAGCAAATGGGAAGAAGAAAAACAGCCTATAAACGGATATGTAAGTTCAAGCGGTATCAAAACCGAAATGGGGCCGTATGACAACTATACTCCGAAAGGTACATTTAACATCGAGTTTGCTTTCGGTACAAATTCAAATCCGGGTACAAAACTTGACTACACTCCCGTTGATTATTCAACCTACTGGATAACCGACCCGAACTCAGTAAACTACAACCGCCTTGTCGACGGCTCTGCGGCAACCCGCGATTGGTCGGACGCACAGTGGCTCTATGAATATACAGTATCCTATCCTTACGCAGTAGTCTTTGACTACAACCGCGATCCCGTAAGTAAATCAGCAGGCTGTGCAAAATTCCTGCATGTCAGTTACGGCGAAACAAACGGCGGTATCGGTATCAGCGAAAACGAACTTATCTCCGTTTTACAATGGCTCGACAAAAGCCAAAGCCCGATGATAACAATTTTCTAAATATAAAACAATTTTCTAAATATAAAAAACAGGCTGTGACAAACAATAGTTTGTCACAGCCCTTTTTATTTTTGTCTTAATTTTTTCTCCAGGTTGTGGGAATGAATAAAAGTATAAACGGATAAAGTTCAAGTCGTCCTGCAAGCATATTAAAGCAGAAAACCAATTTTGAAAATACGCTGAAGGAAGCATAGTTTCCTGCACTGCCGACTACCGAAAATCCCGGTCCTGTATTATTCAAAGTAGCAAGTACCGATGAAAAACAGGTCATATAATCATAGCCGTCAAAAGCAACCAGTATAGTTGTGATTATCATAATCAGGACATAAATTGCAAAGAAAATGCTGACGGAACGGGAAACTTCGTGAGTAATTTTTTTGCCGTCAACCTTTACTGTCTGCACAGTTCTCGGGTGAAGCAAAAGGGTAAATTCCTTTTTGATTTCTTTGAACAGGATGATAATACGCGAAACCTTGAAACCGCCGCCCGTCGAGCCTGCACACGCACCGACACAGGTGATAAACAGTATCAGCACCTTTGAAAACTCCGGCCAGATATTCGTATCAACGACCGCCGCACCCGTTGTTGACATAATCGAGGTAACATAGAAATAACTTTGGTGCAGAGATTCCGAGAACGAGCCGTAGATACTGTTGATATTTATTGCGATAACCAAGGTAGAAGCGAACACAAGACCGAGGTAAACCCATAACTCTTCGTTTTTGAATGCAAGCTTGAATTTCTTTGTCAATATAGCAATATAGACATAGAAATTGATGCCGAAAAGCATCATAAAGACCGCTACGACGGTTTGCAGATAGTGCCCTGTTGCCCAGGATGAGAAATGCCCCATCGAGTCGTTATAGACCATAAATCCGCCTGTACCCGCTGTCGAGAATGAAGTGGTAATCGCGTCGAAAGCAGTCATTCCGCCGAACAGCAAAAGCACAAATTCCAAAAGCGTAAGTCCTAAATATATCGAATAGAGTAATGCGGCATAGTTGCGAAGTTTCGGCAGGCTTTTTCCTACCGAAGGTCCTGTCGACTCGGCTTTCATAAGGTTGATACTTTGGTTTCCGCCGAGTTTCGGAATAATAGCAAGTAAAAAGACGATAACGCCCATACCGCCTAACCAGTGAGAGAAACTGCGCCAAAAGAGCATACAGCGAGGCAGACTTTCTATCTCGGTCAAAATGGTAGCACCGGTTGTCGTAAAGCCCGAAACCGTTTCAAAAAATGCGTCAATATAAGACGGAATGGTTTTGCTGATAAAAAACGGCAAAGCACCCGCCAGGGATAATACAATCCACGAAAGTGCAGTTGAAGCAAAGCCGTCGCGGATATACATTGTCGGATTTTTCGGCTTTTTTATTACGAGCAAGGTACCGAGTAAAATAAGACCTAAGCCGATAAAAATGAAATATTTAAATTCACTTTCACCACAGACAAGTCCGATAATCATAGGAAGTTGCATCGCAACACCTTCGATAAGAAGTACCCAGCCCAAAATGTAGAAAATAATGCGTTTGTTCATATATTCATACCTCGAATTGAGTAAAACTATCTCAAAATATTCGTCAAGTCAGTTAGACCTTGGTGCTTTGTGATAACAATAACCGTATCGCCGACTTCAATGGTATCACTGCCGTTTGGTATGATAAGTTTGTTATCTCTGTATATACAGACAATTTGTAAATTATCAAGAAGGTTGAGTTTTGACAGCGGAGTAGATGTAACTTCGCTTTCGTTTTTAACACGAAACTCAAGAGCCTCTGCCTGTCCTGAAGACACCTTGTACATTGTTTCGACATTACTGCCCAAAGAATTTTGCATACCGCGAACATAACGGATGATAAATTCTCCTGTGAGTTGTTTCGGTCTTATAACGCTGTCAAGGGGAAGTGAATCAAAAACAGAAGTGAATTTCAAGTTACCGAGTTCAGTTATTGTTTTCGCTTTCGGATTAACTTTTTTTGCATACAAAGATGCAAGGATGTTTTCTTCATCGGTATTCATAAGCGTGACTATTCCGTCAGCAGTTTCAATACCTTCCTGCAAAAGCAAATCTTCATCCATAGCATCGCCGTTGATAACGATAACGCCGTCAAGTTCTTCTGAAAGATGTTCACATCTATCGGTGTCTTTCTCAATAATCTTTACACTGACACCTGCTCTGTCGAGTTCCTTTGCAAGGTAAAAGCCAATCTTGCTTCCGCCCAAAATGATAACTGAACGGGTACGATTTGACATAATCGCAAGTTTTTTCAGTAATTTTGCAGCAGATGATGAAGATGCAACAATCGCAATATAGTCACCCGAATTTAATACAAAATCGCCGTTTGGTATAATGCACTCGCCGTCACGCTCAACCATACAAATACGCACACCGTCTTTGAGTACATTTGCACAGTCGGCAAGTCTTTTTTCACTAAGGGGTGAATTATCTGAAAGTTTAATCTTGATAAGGTCAACAGCACCTTTTGCGAAAGAATCAATTTTATTTACGCCCGAAAACTTCAAAAGCCTTGCCATCTCATTTGCACAGGTGAGTTCGGGATTTATCGCCATAGAAAGTTTGAGTTCATCTTTAACAAGAGAGATATCGCTGATGTACTGCGGATTTCTTACTCTTGCTATTGTACTTTTTACGCCTGCTGTCTTTGCGATAAGGCAGGTGTAGAGGTTGAGTTCATCAGCCGCGGTAACGGCAATAAGCAAATCACAGGTGTCTATTCCCGCTTCCTTAAGCGTTGAAAAAGTAGCACCGTTGCCCTGTATTGTCATAATGTTTTGGGTATCGGAAATCTTATCAAGTGCCGTTTGTTTTGGGTCGATAATGGTTATCGAATGAGATTCGGTGTTAAGTTGTTCGGCTATCGAACGACCTACTCTACCGCAACCGACAATAATAATATCCATAATTTCGCCTTCCTAGTATTAAAAATCATACTGATTTTACTATATTTTTCTACCAAAATCAATAACTTTATAGAAATATCACAACTTTAAAGAATAGACTTTATTTTTTGCAATATATATGTTATAATGCTTTTTATAATGGGTACAAGTGGTTATTTGTTACCCAAAACAGAAACATTTTTTTCGAAAGGACACGATAATATGGGACTTTTTAAAGTATTGTTCGGAGATTACTCCAAAAGAGAACTCAAAAAAATCCAGCCTATCTGCGACAAGGTACTTGAACTTGAGCCGAAATATCAGGCTATGGATGATAAAGAACTTAAAAGTCAAACTGATATATTGAAAGAAAGACTGAAAAACGGAGAAACAACAGACGACATCCTGCCCGACGCTTTTGCCGTTTGTCGAGAGGCATCGTACCGCGTTCTCGGTATGAAACACTTCCCCGTTCAGATTATCGGCGGTATCGTTTTGCACGAAGGCAGAATTGCCGAAATGAAAACAGGTGAAGGTAAAACTTTGGTCGCTACTTTGCCCGCATACTTAAACGGTCTTACAGGTAAAGGCGTTCACATCGTTACCGTCAACGACTACCTTGCAAAGCGTGACTCCGAATGGATGGGAAAACTCTATCGCTTCTTGGGACTCTCTGTCGGACTTATTATCCACGATGTCCCCGCAGATGAGAGAAAACAAATGTATGAAGCCGATATCACCTACGGCACAAACAACGAGCTCGGCTTTGACTATCTTCGTGACAATATGGTTGTATATAAAGAACAGAAAGTTCAGCGTGAACACGCTTTTGCCATCGTCGACGAGGTTGACTCCATTTTGATAGATGAAGCGAGAACTCCTCTTATCATTTCGGGCAGAGGTGACAAAGCATCCGATTTGTACGAAAAAGCAGACGCTTTTGCGAGAAGACTCAAAAAGCATGTCTTCACCGAAATCGACAACAAAGAAGATATGGAATCTTTCTATAAGGAAAACAACATTGACTATGTTGTTGACGAGAAAGCAAAGACAGCAACTCTTACCCAAGTAGGCGTTAAGAAAGCAGAGGAATTTTTCTCTCTTGAAAATCTCACCGACCCCGAAAATATCACCATTCAGCACCATGTTAACCAGGCTATCAAAGCCTACGGCTGTATGAAAAACGAAGTAAACTATGTTGTAAAAGACGGCGAAGTTATCATCGTTGACGAATTTACAGGCCGTCTTATGTACGGAAGGCGATACAACGAGGGACTTCATCAGGCTATTGAAGCAAAAGAAGGCGTTAAGGTCGAAAGCGAGTCAAAAACTCTTGCGACTATCACTTTCCAAAATTTCTTCCGCCTTTACAAGAAACTTTCCGGTATGACAGGTACAGCAAAAACCGAAGAAACCGAATTTCAAGAGATATACAGACTTGATGTTGTTGAAATTCCCACCAACAAAGAAGTCATCAGAGACGACTGCCCCGATGCTATATTCAAAACCGAAAAAGGTAAATTCTATGCCATTATTGACGAGATAAAAGAGGCTCACGAAAAAGGGCAGCCCGTCCTTGTCGGTACTATTTCAATTGAAAAATCCGAGCAACTTTCAAAACTGCTGAAAAAGCAGGGCATTGACCACAATGTATTGAACGCTAAACACCACGAAAAAGAAGCCGAAATCGTTGCCCAAGCGGGTAAATACGGTGCTGTAACAATCGCTACAAATATGGCAGGTCGTGGTACCGATATCGTTTTGGGCGGTAACGCCGAATATATGGCAAAGACCGCTATGCGTAAAGAAGGCTTTGACGAAGAACTCATAGTCGAAGCAACAGGCTTTGCTGATACAGATGACGAAGATATTATAAATGCAAGAAAAACTTTCTCCGAATATCACGACAAATATAAAGTTGAAATCGAAGAAGAAGCAAAGAAAGTTCGAGATGCAGGCGGTCTTTACATTATCGGTACAGAACGCCACGAATCACGCCGTATTGATAACCAGTTGAGAGGTCGTTCAGGCCGTCAGGGTGACCCCGGTATGTCGAGATTTTTCCTTTCATGCGAAGACGACCTTATGCGTATTTTCGGCGGCGAGCGAATGGGTATGATTTTGGAGCGTATGAACATAGACGAAACCATGCCGATTGAAAGCAAAACCATTTCGAGCATTATCGAAAGTTCACAGCAAAAAGTCGAATCAAGGAACTTTGCTATTCGTAAATCCGTACTTGACTATGACGATGTTATGAACCGTCAGCGTGAAATCATCTACGGTCAGCGTGACCAAGTATTAAACGGCGAAAACATCCACGATACTATTATCAAGATGGTTGAAAGTACAATAGAAAATAATGTAAATATGTTCTGTGCCGATGATATCCAAAAAGACGAATGGAATCTCTCGGGACTTAACGAATTTTACAGAGGTTGGCTCATTACTGACGATAACAAGTTCTCGTTTACCGTTGACGAACTTGAAGAGGTAACAAGACAAGACCTTATTGACACCTTAACAAACCGTGCTATGGATATGTACAAAGAGAACGAAGCTCTCTTTGATGATGATACTATGCGCGAAATGGAGCGTGTCTATCTTCTCAAATCGGTTGATACCTACTGGATGGAACATATCGACAATATGGAACAACTCAAAAACGGTATCAGACTTCGTGCTTACGGTCAGCATGACCCCGTTGTTGAGTACAGAATAGAAGGCTTCGATATGTTTGACGAAATGGTTGAATCCATCCGTCAGGATACTGCAAAACTTATGCTTGTTGCACCTAAACGCGTACTTGAAATCCAGAGAAGACAGGCTGAAATTGAGCGACAAAGAAAAGAAATGGAACAAAAAGCAGCAGCCGCACATCAGGTTATCCTCAATAACGGCGAACAAGCTGAAAAGCCCAACGCAGTAACACTTGCATTAAAGCGTGAGCAGGTAGCAAAACCCGTTGAGTTTTCGGGTGACGGTACTGTTTCGACAAACAGAACAGTAGTAAAGAAAAAGAAAGTCGGCAGAAACGACCCCTGCCCCTGCGGAAGCGGAAAGAAATATAAGAAGTGCTGCGGGCGGGATGAATGAATAAGAAGAGCCAAGTCGCGTAGCCTTGAAATTACGACGGGCGAGCCATGAATTTTGGAGCAGACCAAAAGTCTGTGTAAAAATTCACGAGAGCAGGAGTTATTTCAAGAACAGCGGAGCGAAACGAGGCTTGACATCAAATTGATAATTGACAATTGATAATTAAGGGAAAATGCTTCGCATTTTTGATTATAGTATTGAAAGGAAAAAATTATGGAAGTCAGAACACGGTTTGCGCCGTCACCGACAGGTTTTATGCATGTCGGAAACCTCAGGACGGCTTTATATGAATATCTCGTTGCTAAATCGCAGGGCGGAAAATTTATCCTGCGTATCGAAGACACCGACCAGGAACGCATTGTCGAAGGTGCTGTCGATGTTATCTACGAAACGCTGAAAACAGCAGGACTTACTCACGACGAAGGCCCCGATGTAGGCGGTGACTACGGCCCCTATGTTCAGTCAGAACGTAAGGATATGTACCTTCCCTATGCCGAACAACTGATTAAAGAAGGCAAAGCATACCGTTGTTTCTGCACCAAAGAGCGTCTGGAAAAAATCCAAAGTGAAACAGTAGGCGGCGGCTACGACAGACATTGTCGCGATTTATCGCAAGAAGAAATAGACAGATTGTTAGCACAAGGCGTCCCCTATGTAATACGACAAAAGATGCCGATTACCGGAAAGACAACTTTTGTCGATGCGGTTTTCGGCGAAATCACAGTTGATAACGAGGAACTTCAAGACCAGATTCTTATTAAAGCCGACGGCTACCCTACCTATAATTTTGCAAATGTAATCGACGACCATACAATGGGCATTACCCATGTACTTCGTGGCTCGGAGTACCTGAGTTCCACACCGAAATATAACCTCCTTTACGAGGCTTTTTCGTGGGAAATTCCGACCTATATCCACCTGCCTTTGATTAACGGCAAAGACGCAGACGGTAATGTTTCAAAACTTTCAAAACGCCACGGCTCAACAGGTTTTTATGACCTTATTAACGAAGGCTATCTCCCACAAGCGATAATAAACTATATCGCGCTTTTGGGCTGGTGTCCGAAAGATAACACGGAAATATTCACCCTTGATGAACTGACAAAAGTTTTTGATATCAGCGGTATCTCAAAATCCCCCGCCGTATTTGATTACGATAAACTTGAGTGGTTCAACGGCGAATACATCAAAGCGATGAGCGAAGATGAGTTTGTCGAAGTTGCAAAACCGTATTTTGAAAAGGCTTTGGGGGACTTGGATATCGACTACAAAAAACTTGCGGGAATTTTGCAACAAAGAACAACAAAACTCACCGATATTGAAGAAAAAATTGACTTCTTCAAGGAACTTCCCGACTACGACAAAGAACTTTTTGTTAACAAGAAAAGTAAAACAAATTTCGAAAACGCTCCGATTATGCTCAAAGCAGTCTTTGATGAACTGTCCGCTTTACCCTCTTGGGACCACGACAGTATCCACGATGCGCTTATCTCTCTTTCAGAGAAACTCGAAGTCAAAAACGGCACCGTTATGTGGCCTGCTCGAATTTCCGTAGCGGGAAAAACGGTAACCCCCGGCGGAGCGGTAGAAATACTCGATATTTTAGGCCGTGAAGAAAGTCTTAACAGAATGAAAATCGGTCTTGAAAAACTAGCATAACTTTTATAAAAAAGAAGGAATTACAATGTCAGACGAAATTATAAAAGAAATTGAAAACGAAGAAGAAATGGCGTCAAACTTTATCCATACCATGATAGACAACGACATAAGCGAAGACGGAAACTACTACGGCAAAAAAGTCCACACCCGTTTCCCGCCGGAGCCTAACGGATATCTGCATATCGGTCACGCAAAGGCTATCTGTATTGACTTCGGTACTGCTCAAAAGTACAACGGTCTTTGCAACCTGCGTATGGACGACACCAACCCGACAAAAGAAGATGTCGAGTATGTCGACGCAATAAAAGAGGATATACACTGGCTCGGTTTTGACTGGGACGACAGGTTCTACTATGCATCCGAATATTTTGACAAGATGTATGAATGTGCCGTTGAACTTATCAACAAAGGACTTGCCTATGTCTGTGAACTTTCTGCACAGCAGATGCACGACTACAGAGGCGATTTATCAACCCCTGCAACAAGTCCGTATCGCGACAGACCGATTGAAGAAAGCCTTGCTCTTTTTGAAAGAATGAAAAACGGCGAATTTGAAGAAGGCAAAATGACCTTAAGGGCGAAAATCGACCTGGCATCCGGTAACTTCAATATGCGCGACCCCGTTATTTACAGAATAAACAAGATTTCCCATCACCGTACCGGCGACAAGTGGTGTATCTATCCGATGTACGACTTTGCTCATCCGATTGAAGACGCGATGGAAAATATTACTCATTCGCTTTGCTCGCTCGAATTTGAAGACCACAGACCGCTTTATGAATGGGTAATAAATAACTGTACTCTGCCCGGAAATCCCAGACAGATTGAGTTTGCCCGCCTCGGTATCAACAATACAGTTATGTCAAAGCGTAAACTTCGTGCTATGGTCGAGGGCGGCTATGTCAACGGTTGGGACGACCCGAGAATGCCCACCCTCTGCGGATTAAGAAGGCGTGGTTATACTCCCCGTTCTATCCGTAATTTCTGTGACAGAATCGGCGTTTCAAAAGTAAATTCTACCGTTGAATACAGCTTTCTTGAGCATTGCTTGAGAGAAGACCTCAACGAAAGAGCAATGCGTGTTATGGCTGTAATTGACCCGATAAAACTTATTATCACTAACTACCCCGAAGGCAAAACCGAAACTTTTGATATAGAAAACAACCCGAACAACGAAGACGACGGAAAGCGCACCATCACTTTCTCCCGCGAGTGCTATATCGAGGGCTCGGACTTCCTTGAAGAACCGTTCAAAGGCTACCAGCGTTTGTACCCCGGTAACGAGGTAAGACTTAAATCAGCCTATATCGTAAAATGCACAGGCTGTAAAAAAGATGAAAACGGAATAGTAACCGAAGTATATGCAGAGTACGACCCCGAAACACGAGGCGGAAACACTCCCGACGGCAGAAAAGTCAGAGGTACTATCCACTGGGTAGACGCCAACAACTTCGTCGAAGCAACCGTAAACCTTTACGACAACCTTTTCAAAGTTCCCGACCCCGATGCCTACGGTGACGATTTCCTTTCCTGCATAAACGAAAAGTCGCTTATCGTTAAAGAAGATTGCAAGGTCGAAGCTTCTATCGCAACATTTTTCGACGACGCTCCGAAGAGTTTTCAGTTTATGAGAACAGGTTATTTCTGTCTTGACAAAGACTCAACAAAAGATAAACTCATATTCAACCGTGCAGTAAGCCTCAAAGACGGATTTAAGAAAAAATAGGTGACTTTATGAAGACTGTGCTGATAACAGGTGCTTCCCGTGGTATCGGTGCTTCGTGTGCCGTCAACTTTGCCAAAGCGGGATACAATGTTGTGATAAACTATAACAACAGCGAAGAAAAAGCAAAAAGTCTTGAAAAAATCATAAAAGACAGTTACAATGTCGATTGCATATGCATAAAGGCGGATGTGTCGGACTACGAACAAGTTCGTGCTATGTTTGAAAAGGCATATTCTCATTTTGGCAACATTGATGTTCTTGTCAACAATGCGGGAATTTCAAGTTATATGCTTTTTACCGACACCGAAAAAGACGAATGGGACAAAGTTATTTCAACTAACCTTAATTCTGTCTACTACTGCTGTAAATGCGTTTTGCCGCAGATGATAAAAAACCACAGCGGTATTATTGTCAACATCAGTTCGATGTGGGGACAAACGGGCGCGTCATGTGAAGTTGCATACAGCACATCAAAAGCAGGTGTTATCGGACTTACAAAGGCACTCTCTAAGGAAGTCGGACCGAGTAATATCCGCGTCAACTGTGTCGCACCGGGCGTGATTACGACCGATATGATGAACGGTTTTGACGAAAAAGCGGTAGAAGAACTCAAAGACGAAACTCCCCTTTCCTGTTTGGGCACTCCAAAAGATGTAGCCGACAGCGTTGTCTTTTTGTGCAGTGAAAAAGCAAAATTTATCACAGGTCAGGTCCTTTCGGTAAACGGCGGTATCTTGATATGAGAAAGGTATTTTCCTTACTCTTTGCCCTGCTGTTTGTTTTATCATTTACGATATATGCAGGGGCAGAAAGTTCGGCTTCATTTGGACTTTCCTGTGACACGAATATCGATAACAACAGGCTTTTCTATATGGATGTTGTCGCACAAAATGATGTTTCCCTTTGTTCTGCAGAATTTACCGTTTCTTACGACAAAAACTGTTTTGAGTATAGAAAAGTCACTTGTGCTGACAACAACGCTTTTGTAAAAGCAACAGAAGAAAACGGCGAAGTAAAAATTATTTTTGCTTCTTCCGATGCAGTAAACTTCAAGAGCAAAGATGCAGTTTGTTCGTTGCAGTTTAAGAGCCAAAAAGAAGGCTCATCATATATGGATATATTCTGCGTCGAAGCGGTATCCGAGGGCCTTGATTATCTTAACACGGAAGACGGCTTTCAAAGTGAAATCGATGTCAACGGCAAAAATGTCAAAGTAACAAAAACCCAAAAGAAAAGCAAAACATCAAAAGCAGCAGAGAAATCAAAAATTTCGACAATTGATGAAACTCAAGTTGAGAGAACAGAAAACTTTTTTGAAAATAAAAGCAGTAATAAAATCAATATGATTTTAGCTTTTATTGCTCTTGCACTTTTGGTTTGCGTTTTAGTTTTTATCGGAATAGTAATCGGCAGGAAAACATTAAATAAAAAAGAAAATACAGACGAAAAAAATAAGCCTTGAATCAATTTGATTCAAGGCTTTGTGTTTGTTTATTTTTTCAGCACTTTTTCAATTTCGGCAACGAAAACATAGTGGTATTCGCTGTCGTCGTTGTAGTTTTTCTTTACTTCATCTGTTAGTGCAAACTCGCTTTTCATCGGCTGAACATAAAGTTTTTTGCAAATTACTACGGTGTCCGCTTCATCAAAAAACGGTGCGTCTTGTGAAAAATCGGGAGTAAAATTACACTCTTTCACTTTGTCGATATCACGACCGCTTTTTGTACCGCAAAGGGTAAGTGCTTTTCTGTATTCCCCGTTATAGAATGTGCAGGAAAACTTTTCGTTTTTCATGAGAAAATCAAAGGTGTATCGTGAAGGTCTGACAAAGGCGATGAGTACATTTTTGTTCCACAAAACGCCCATAGCACCCCACGATGCCGTCATTGTGTTGAGTTTATTTTCATCCCCTGCGGTTATGAGCATCCAGTCTTTTCCTATCATTTCAAAAGATGTTTTCTCAAGACTTTCGGGTGTGATTTCTCTAAACATAATATCTCTCCTTAGTGTATTCTTTTTATCGCAGATGAAAGTGATTTGGTAATAGCCGTGCCGAGTATCAATCCTGCCGCCGCTTCGATTACAGCGTTAATTCCGCCGAGCGCAAAAATGATAACAAAAATACTCGTTGAGCCGTTTGTGTACTGCGTAACAGCAGGGTCGTTGCCGAAAAACAGCCACAAAGTCGAAAGGAAGAACAGGGTGTTCATAATCGGGCATGCAAGTGACGAAACGGCAAAAGATATAATTTTTGTTTTATCGATTTTTTGAAGTCCCTTAAAAATATATCCGCAAAGAAGTCCCGTTATTACTCTCGGAACTATGCACATGATAAGGAGTTTTATCGGGGATATCGTGAGCAACAAAGCACCCAGGGCATCCATACCGAGTATACAGGTCAAAAACGATGTAATGCCGAAAACAAGACCGAGTATGGCTCCCGCCATAGGTCCCAAAACAACCGCACCGATAGTAACGGGTAAAGTCAGTATGGAAACGGTAAAGCCTACTCCCAAGGGAATGTACCCAAGCCCCGTAAAGGTCAGCATAATAATAATTGCCGCCAACATAGCGAGAGATACAAGGTAAACTGTATTTGATAATTTTTTGTTTGTCATAGAAAATTCCTCCTGCTGCCTTTCCGTAAGGATAAGACGCTTATGAAATATGACTTTATATTTTATGTATTCTTTTCGTAGATAATACGCAGACCGTGCATAATAAGGTCGTCTTTTATGTCAATCTTATGTGAGCAGATTTTGATAACCGTTTCGGCATATCCGCCCGACGCAACAACAGAGCAAGGTTCACCGAGTTGCTCCTCGATTTTTTCAATAAGACCGTCAATCATACAGGCGTTACCCAAAACGATACCGCTCTTGATTGAGTCGCCTGTGTTCTTTCCTATTGCGTGTTCTGGCGGTGTCATTGCAACGCTCGAAAGCAACGCGCCGGAAGAAGTCAAAGCGTTTAAAGATATTCTGACACCGGGCGAGATAATACATCCGCACATATTGCTGTTTTTGTCAAGAACAGACAGTACGGTAGCGGTTCCCATTGAAATAAAAATACACGGTGTGGAATAAAGTTTTGACATTGCGACACAGCCTGCAACCAAATCGGAACCCAAAGTTGAGGGGTCATCAATCGTGATGTTGAGTCCTGTTTTCACTCCGGGACCGACAACAAGCGGCTCAATATTTAACAGCCCAGCAATAGCTTTGCTGAGCCTGTGGGTAACAGCGGGAACAACCGAACTTATTGCACAACCTGTTATTTCTTTTATATCCAAATTTATCATATTGAACAGAGAAAAAAGTTCAAAAGAATATTCATCCGCAGTTTTCACAACCGTTGAAAAACGAAACTCGTGGATAAGATTTTCTCTGTCAAAGATGCCGAGTTTTATGTTCGTATTGCCGACATCAATCGTAAGAAGCATAAAATCACTCCCTTTGTTTGTATAATTATACAATTTTTCCCTGTGGTTTTCAAGATTATTCTTTCTATATTTTTGTCCTTTTTGCAAAAAATGAAAAATAGGTCACATTTTGTATGATAGAATAATCAAGGAAAATCATACAAAAATTTTTCGGGAGGGCTTTTGCTATGAATCCGACTCAAAAAAGAGAACTCGAAATTCTTGCAACCAAAGCGAGAATAGGCACTATTATCGGTACATTTAACGCTAAATCGGGACATCCGGGCGGTTCTTTGTCTGCGGCTGATATTTTCACATACCTGTATTTCTGTGAAATGAATGTCGACGCCGCTAACCCACAATGGGAAGACAGAGACCGTTTTGTTTTGTCAAAAGGTCATTGTTGTCCGAGTCTTTACTCAATACTCGCGCTTAAAGGCTTTTTTGATTTTGATGAACTTGAAAAACTTCGTCATGTCGGTGCTATGCTCCAGGGCCACCCCGATATGAAAAGCACACCCGGTGTTGATATGAGCACGGGTTCTTTGGGACAGGGCGTATCCGCTGCCTGCGGTATGGCTTTGTCTGCAAAGATAAATAACCAAGACTACCGTGTATATACCGTTTTGGGTGACGGTGAATGTGAAGAAGGTCAGGTTTGGGAGGCCGCTATGTTTGCTTCTCACAACAACCTCGATAACCTCGTTGTCATCGTAGACGCTAACGGACTCCAAATCGACGGCACTACCGAAGAAGTTGCGGGCATTGAGCCTCTCGACAAAAAATTCGAGGCGTTCGGTTTTGAAACAATAAAGATTGACGGTCACAACTTTGACGATATTGAAAGCGCTTTGAATAAAGCAAAAGAAATCAAAGGTAAGCCCACCGCAATTATTGCAAAAACAATAAAAGGCAAGGGCGTTTCATATATGGAAAATCAAGTCGGCTGGCACGGAAAAGCCCCGAATGCCGAAGAATACGAAATCGCTTTGAATGAACTCAAAGCAAAACTTGCAGATTTGGAGGGTTGATTATGGCACAGATAATTACAAAAGCGACCAGAGAAAGTTTTGGCGAGGCTTTGTGTGAACTCGCTAAAAATGATGACAGAATTGTCGTTTTGGATGCCGACCTTTCTGCCGCTACAAAAACCTCAATTTTTGCAAAAGAATATCCCGACAGGTTTTTTGACTGCGGAATTTCGGAAGCCAATATGATAGGCGTTGCAGCCGGTCTTGCCGCCTGTAACAAAATTCCCGTTGCCGCCTCTTTTGCTATGTTTGCAACAGGCAGAGCCTTTGAGCAGATAAGAAACTCAGTTGCTTATCCTAACCTTAATGTAAAAATCGCAGGCTCACACGCAGGAATTTCTACAGGTGAAGACGGTGCAACTCATCAGTGCCTTGAAGATATCGGCATTATGCGTACTATCCCGAATATGGTTGTCCTAAATCCTGCCGACCACTACGAAATGATTGAAGCAACAAAAGCCGCTATCGCCTACGAAGGCCCTGTATATATAAGACTCGGCAGACTTGCTATCGACTCTTTCAACGACCCCGAAACCTATTCATTCGAACTCGGAAAAGGTATTACCATGCACGAGGGTAATGATATCACCGTTATCGCTACAGGTCTTCCCGTAAACGAAGCAAGAAAAGCAGTGCTTAATCTCGAAAAAGAAGGCATCAATGTTCGCCTTATCGATATCCATACAATCAAGCCGATTGACAAAGATATCATCATCAAAGCCGCAAAAGAAACAGGAAAGATTATTACAATCGAAGAACACAATGTTATCGGCGGTCTTGCAGACGCTGTCTGCGAAGTAACATCAAGGGAATGTCCTGTTCCGATCAGAAGAATCGGCGTATATGACCGTTTTGGCTACTCAGGACCTGCAAAAGAACTGCTCAACATCTTCGGACTTACTCAACCGAATATTGAGAAAGTTATCAAAGAAGAACTCGGAAAATAAGTTTTGCGTGAGGTTTACTATGTCTATTGATAATACCAATATAGAAAAAGAATATCCTATCGTAGTTTGTAAGGATATTGAAAAAATAGTTGATTTTTTGTGGGAAATAGAGCCTTATCTGCCCGAGTCTTTGGCAGCCCGTGTTGACTTTCACGAATATGCAGAAAAGGTCGTAGTCAACGGCTACGCCCTTGCGATTCTTGAAGGCGAAAAAATCATTTCCCTTATTATGTTTTACTGTAATGACATAACAAATAAAATAGCATATTTTACATTTGCCGGCACTTCAATAGAATATCGAAAAAAAGGACTTTCACTCTCATTGTTTAATGAGGCGATAAAGGTATCTTCCGAACACGGTATGAGATATGTTAATGCGAGACCGTATATAGTAAACAAAAAGATACTCTCACTTTTCAGAAAGTTGGGGTTCACAATGAAATCCATACACGGCAAAACAATAATAGTAGAAAAAGTACTGTAATAATTCACATCCGTAGCAGGCAAATTTCAAGCATAAAAACACATCAAAACATCGGAGCCTTTTATGTCAAATATAAACGTAACAAGGTCATCAATGCCCCCGTTTGAAGAATACTGTGAAGAAATCAAGGAACTTTGGGACTCAAGATGGCTGACAAACAACGGAATAAAGCACAGAGAATTTGAAGAAAAACTTGAAAATATACTCGGCGTGCCAAATGTGACCTTATATACAAACGGTCATTTAGCACTTGAAAATGCTTTGTCGGTATTCTCTTTTCCAAAAGGCAGTGAAGTAATCACAACCCCGTTTACTTTTGCGTCTACTACTCACGCCATAAGTAGAAGCGGGCTTACCCCCGTGTTTTGTGATGTCAATGAAGACGACTTTACCATAAACCCCGAAAAAATCGAGGCACTTATCACCGATAAAACCGTTGCTGTCATGCCTGTTCATGTTTACGGTACAATCTGTGATGTTGAAAAGATACAAAAAATTGCCGACAAATACGGACTGAAAGTCATCTATGACGCCGCTCACGCTTTCTATGAAACAAAATGCGGTAAAAGTGTTGCCGCATTCGGTGATTTTTCGATGTTCAGTTTCCATGCGACAAAAGTTTTTCATACTATCGAAGGCGGAGCGTTGTGCTACAGCGATGACAGTTTTGAAGAAAAGCTTTATATGATGAAAAATTTCGGATATAAAAACAATTGTTCTCAACTATGTGGCGGTAACGCAAAAATGAACGAGTTTCAGGCTGCTATGGGTATTTGCAATCTTCGCCATATCGAGGAAGAAATCGCAAAGAGAAAGAATGTTGCAGGAAGATACAGAGAAAGACTGGGCAACATACCCGAAATACAACTTACGCCTATTCAAGAGGGCGTTGTATCTAACTATGCTTATTTCCCCATGGTTACAAAGGGATATAAATATAGCAGAGACGAAATCGCACATAGGTTGGGAGAACAAGGTATCTTGGCAAGAAAATATTTTGCCCCTGCTACCAACAGCTTTGAGTACTACAAAGACCTTCCCACATCAGAACAAAACGGTGCAACACCTATCTCAAAAATCTTGTGCGAAAATGTCCTTTGCCTGCCTATATATGCAGACTTGTCACTTTCTGATGTTGACCGTATCTGCGATATTATTCTGTCATAAACTATAAGCACTCTCCTTTGGAGAGTGTTTCTTTATAAAATGACATATACTATTATCGAGGTGATAATTTGAAAATCACGGTACTAAGTACAGGCGGTACAATAGCGTCCACATTCGACGGAAAAACTATAGATGTAAAGAAAAGCACAAACTCGCTTGTACTTGAAAAATATCTTGAACACAACAAATGTGATATAGATTTTACAGAAAAGTCGCCCGTCAGTATCTTAAGCGAAAGTATATCAAAAACCGATTTCGAGAAAATCGCACTTTCAGTATATAATGAAAAAGATATTTCCGACGGTATTATCATCACCTGCGGTAGTGACACGCTTTCTTACATTTCGTCTTTTATCGGTCTTCTCTTTTGCGACACCGATATCCCGATTATCCTTGTTGCGTCAAATAAGATACTCGATGATGAAAATTCAAACGGATATGAAAACTTTTGCTGTGCAGTAAACCTTATCGAAAACAATATAAAAGGCGTTTTTGTCCCGTACAAAAATTCCGATGGTGTTATGTATGTTCACAGAGGAACGCAACTTTTACAAGCGGATTTTAACGACGATTTCTATTCTCTCTGCAAGCCGTACGGTTTTTTTGATAATAGACTGACTGTATTAGACGATTTCGCTCAAAAAATACCTTCGGGTATATTTTCAAAAGAAGAACCCCCGAAACTTGATAATTCCGTTTTGATGATAGAGCCTTATCCCTTGCAAAATTACGATATCTTTGATATAATCGCACCAAAAGCAGTACTTCATACTTTGTATCATTCTGCTACGGCTGATGATAAATCCGCTGTTGACTTTATCAAAAAATGTAATGATAACGGTAAACAATTTTTCCTTTGCTCTGCAAAGGCGGGACAAAAATTTTACAGTTCAACTGCTGCGCTGATTAAGGCAGGCGCTGTTATGCTTTATGATATCTCGCCGTCTTGTGCATATATAAAATTGCTTTTAGCGGTAAATCAAAATAAAATAAGTGTAGAGGAATTTATGAAATCATGAAAAAACTATCTGTATTACTTATAATTATCACAGGTACACTTTGGGGCATAATAGGAATTTTTGTAAGACACTTTCAAGAATTATCCCTTGACTCTTTGCAGATTGTACTAATTCGTGTCGGAATTTCATGTGTCATCTTTACTCTGTTTTTACTTTTTTATGACAGAAAGCTTTTTGTTATCAAACTCAAAGATTTGTGGTGTTTTCTCGGCACGGGTGTAATAAGCCTTGCAATGTTCTCGTTTTCGTACTTCAAAGCAATTGACCTTGCATCCCTTTCCGTAGCAGCAGTACTTCTCTACACCGCACCGACCTTTGTTATGATATTTTCCGTCATATTTTTCAAGGAACGACTGACACTTCAAAAAGGAATTTCAATAGTCCTTGCGTTTTTGGGATGTTGCTTCGTAGCAGGAATATTCTCGGGCGAAATGAATGTAACACTTTACGGAATACTTTTCGGACTTCTTTCGGGAATATGTTACGCGCTGTATTCAATCTTTTCACGAGTTGCAATAGACAAAGGTTACAGCCCGCTGACGGTAACTCTCTACACCTTTATTTTTGCGACTGCTTCCGTTTTGCTTGTAACCGATGTAAAACCCATTGTAAACATTGTAAAAGCCGACACAAACGAAATATGGATTTGCCTTTTGTTTGCTGTACTTTCGTGCGTACTGCCGTATCTTACATACACACTCGCTTTGAAAAACATCCGTGCATCGACAGCATCGGTTATCGCGTCCGTTGAGCCGGTTGTGGCAACGATTGTGGGGGCGCTGTTCTTCTCAGAACAGATTGATATTTTCGGATATATCGGCATCTTCCTTGTCCTCCTTTCAATCGTCCTTGTAAATATAAACATAAAAAGTAAAGCCGCTCTTGAATAGAGCGGTTTTTTGTCAGTATATTCGATTTACACACAATAGATATTCAAGTCCCAGCACGGGATATACGGGTGCTTGCGAAGATAGATTTTGTAGTTCGGGTTTAACTCGTTTATCTGTAAAATCAATTTGAAAAAATCGGTGCTTTTGTGGTAGGCGGCGATATTAAGTTTCGGTTTTGTCAAAAGCGTTTTTTTCGCACCTTTGAGCATATCATATTCCATACCCTCGACATCTGCTTTGATGTAGGTCGGGGGCTCTTTTTCTGCGATTTTGTCAACGGTTATGATATCAACTTTCTGCTGTCCCGTGTCCCCCAGTTTCGCCTGTCGTCCGCTGCCTTTTGATATATAGGCAGTTGAAATCTCGTCCCCGATTGCACAGTTTATTGCAACGGCGTTATCTAAACTTTCTATATGTTTTAAAAGTTTAATATAATTTTTTTCGTTAGGCTCAACGGCAACAATTTTTTTGTACCCGTCTGTATAGTGCAGAAATTCATCAACCGTGTCGCCACGATACGCACCGAGGTCGAGATAAACTTCATCTTTGAGTTTCAAAACACTTTCGAAAATTTCGTCTTTCTCACATTCGGCGGATTTGAGATAGGAAAGTCGCCCCGTATATAAAAACGAAAGAACATTGGTAAAAACTTCTTTTGACTTTTCATCGCACAAAAGCGAGTCGGCTTTTGCTATTTCATCTTTGTATTTTTCAATAAAGTTGTCGTCAATAATCTCGCTGTCGAAAACAGGCACATTCGGGACCAAAAGCGTATGCTCTTTTGCGACTTTTTCAATATGCTCCATCACATTCGGCAGGGACGATGCAAAGCACAAGGCAACCGTGTAGTCAGAAAATTCTTTGTCGATATCACTTTGTTTTTTCACGGTAAAGCCGCGAAAATTTTGGTATCGCACAAAGTCGTCGCTTGCAAAAACACCGCTTGCTTTTATGTTGCGTTTTTGAAATTCGCAAAGCACCTTATCGGCACCGTCACCCATTCCGTAGAGGATGATGGGCTTCTTTTCGTTTTTCAAAACATCCCACACACAGGGATAATCAAAACTTATATTCATAATTATGGGTTACATTGTTTGCAGGGCTTGTATCCTTCGCTTTCGGCTTCTTCTCTGGATGAAAAAGTCACCTTGTTTTTCTCGCTCATTGTCTTTGCTCCGGAACAGTCGGGAGTATGAAAAACCTTGCTGTTTTTGTTTCCTATATAGTTATCCGCAGTTTGTGTTTTGGTTTCATTTACAGTCGGGTTTGTTGCTATTTCGCCGTTTCTTTCAGTATAAAATTTGATATCTGTACCGTTCGAACAGGCGACAATAGTGCCATCTATATCGGTCTCAAAATAGGGAATTGAAAGTTTTGATAAAGTTTGTATCGTTTCCTTATGCGGATGGCCGTAGTCGTTGTCTTTTCCGCAACTTATAACGGCATAGTCGGGGTTGACCGCTTTTAAGAACTCTTTTGACGACGAAGACGACGAGCCGTGATGTCCGAGTTTGATAACATCGGCAGAAATGTCTTCTTTTGCTTTGAGCATTTCTTTTTCGCTTTGCTTTTCGGCATCGCCCATAAGCAAAAACGAAGTGTCTTTGTATGTTGCTTTGATAACTACCGAGTAGTTATTATAGCCCTCGTAATTGTCGGATAAGGGAGCCATAATCTCAAAACTGCTCTCGCCGAAAGAATAGGTTTCCCCTACTTTTGCATCAATATAGTTCGCATCTGCTTTGTCAACCGCTTTGAGTACATTCGTCCAGGTCTTTGTACTCTGGTCGGTTTCAACTGTGATGAAGTTTTCGCATCCTAATTTATTGATAACTTTTGTAAGTCCGCCGCAGTGGTCGCTGTGCGGGTGAGTTGCTATTACATATTTGAGGGTGTCTGCGTTTTGCGATTTTATATAATTCACTACCGTAGAACCGTAGTCACTTTCTCCCGCATCAACAAGGACAAATTCTCCGTTCGACTCAAGAAGAATACTATCGCCCTGCCCTACATCAATAAAGTGTACCGAAAGCGGAGCATTTTCACTTTGCTCAGGGATAATATCCGACTGCGTATCGGAGAAAGAATAATCGCACGAACATAAAGAAAGAACAAATATTACGGCGAGAAAAAGTGCCGAAAGTTTCTTTTTCATATAATCAACTCCCAATATTACTATACACCAAATGTAGTGGTATTTCAAGACGGAAAACAATATATAGTTATGCCAATGTCGAAAAATCTAGAAAAAAAGATAAAATTTGACTAAAAGGCAAATTTATGCTATTATGCATAAAAAGAAAAGAGGTGTTGTTATGGGTAACGGTTACAGATGTAAATATGAAATCGTCACAGCAGACGAAAATTTACCGGGAAAGGTTATGCTCTACGACAAGCCCGGAAGTAAATGCTTTACCGAAAAACACTGGCACAAAAATCTTGAAATCAACTTTGTCATAAAAGGCAAGATGTGGACAATGCAAAACGGTGTTGACAAAGATATTTCGGACGGTGAATATATCGTTGTCAACAGCGAAGATGTTCACCAGACCTGCGGAAAATTCCCCGAAGAAAAGGTCAAGTATCTTGTTGTCCTTTTTTCGTACAATTACATAAAAACCTACTTCCCCGATTTTGATAACTACACTTTTGATATCGAAAAGAACGAACAGGCAAAACTGCGCATCAAAGAAATGCTCAAAGCGATTGTCTATGAAATTGAAAACAAAAGCGAATTTTCGCAGTTGATAATTTCCTGTGCGATGGGTCAGATACTTCTTCATCTTTTCACAAAATGCAAAACAAAAAAAGAAATCGTAATTGACAAAGAGCAGGAAGAACTCGAATACGCTAAAAAGGCAGCCGAGTTTATCAAGGAGAACTTCCGCGAGAAAATTTCTCTTGAAGATATCGCCTCTTATGTCGGTCTTACCCCCACTTATTTTTCAAGATATTTCAAACAGGCAACTATGAAAACTTTCAAAAATTACCTGAACCTTGTCAGGCTTGAAAACGCTTTGTGGGACATTCAAAACAACGGTGCAAACGAAACAACCGCCGCTTTGGACAACGGTTTTCCGAGTGTAAAGTCATTTATCAGCGTGTTTAAAAGTGTCTATGGCTGTGCCCCCTCTGAGTATGTAAAAATCTACCACGAAGAACCGAAAATCAGTGAAATTCGAAAACAGTAATATTTATAACAAAAAGCAGGTCGTTTGACCTGCTTTTTTATGTTGTTTTCAGTTTACAAGTTCATTTATTGCCGCTACGGCAACGGGGGTTGCGGCGGAAATACCGTATCCGCCTTCTTCAACAACCACCGCAAACGCGTATGGATGTTCGTCACTTTCCGTAAATCCGATAAACCACGCATTCGGCTGTTTCTCTTTATCGACTTCGGCAGTACCTGTTTTTGCACAAAAATCGAGTCCCGCTATATTAAGTCCGCGAACATTGTAATAGTAATTAGCGGCTTTTCGCATAAGGTCTTTTACCTTTTCTGCCGTATCGGGGGAGAGCATTTTCTCGCCTGTCTGACCGCCTTTTGTCAATCCGAGTTTTGCAAAAATTGAGGTGTTGTTCGAAACATGATAGGGTACAACGGGCGTACCGTCGTTTGCGATAGCGCCGCACATCATAGCCATATGAAGCGGATTTGCAAGGTCAGTATGCTGACCTATTCCCGACCACGCAAGTTGGTTGTCGTTTGCTTCTTTGACATCAAAACTTGATTTTTGAACATTGATATTGCTCATTACAAATTGTTTGTTAAAGCCCATTTCCTCGGCGGTTTTCGTAAGTTTTTCCGTTCCGAGTTCCTGTGCGATTTTTGCAAAAGCGACGTTACAAGAGTAAGCATACGCTTCTTCGAAAGTAACAGTACCATGCGCGTCTTCGCAGGTAATATCGTCGCCCTCAATTTCGTAAGCGCCGGAACAGTCAAATGTTCGCTCATAAATATCGGGGATGTTTTCGATAGCACAGGCGGCAGTGACCGTCTTGAAAATCGAGCCGGGAGTGTAAGCGGAAGACACAACATTGTCAAGGTAAACACCGCTGTATTCTTCTTCGTTTTCCTTTGTTATTTCGGGCGGGTCTGCGGGGTCGTAGGAAAGCGAACTCGTCGAGCAAAGTATTTCGCCCGTTTTGTAATTATAAACAACACAAGCGCCTTTTTTACCGTCTAAGGCTTGATATGCCGCCTTTGTCGCGTCTATATCAACAGTAAGTTTTATGTCAGAGTTCGTTTTCAAAGATTTTGGCATACCCAAACCGAAAAGCAGGCTGTAACCCGTCAGTTCGGTACGATACATACTTTGTACCGCTGTGGAGATATTAAGCGAATTATCGCCGACTATATGAAGGTATGAACACCTTGTATCATAGTCACCGTTATATTTTCTTTTTCCGTCTTTGTCGGACTCGACAAAAGCGTTGTCGTTTCTGTCGAGAATAGAGCCCGCCTGGGATAAACCACTTGACGATGCCATATGGCCGTTATACGGTTTTGACACCCAATCAGCCGAGCCTAAAACAAGCTTAACCGCAAGGAAAGCAACACCTGCAAAAAACGCAAGCGTGATAAAAAATATAAGGTAACTTCTCTGCATTATCCTTTTCATAAATCAATCACCTTTGCTTTCCTGTCAGACTTCTTCTTTCGGTCTGATACGCTTTGCGGCATAAGTTCTTTCATCAGCCGCCTTGATAAACGCCATAAGCCCGAAACAGGCAATTATACTCGAACCGCCTGCGCTTACAAACGGAAGCGTTACACCTGTAAGCGGAAGAATATCGGTAGCACCGAAAATGTTGAGTGCCGACTGGAATATCATAAGTCCTGCCGCACAGCAAGCGGAGATAGAATAGAATGTACTTCTTGAACGGGTGGTAATCGCTCTCGAATAAAAAGCAAGTGCGATAATAGCCGCCGCAATTACAAACGCGATAACAACGCCCATTTCCTCACTTACAAGGCCGAAAACAAGGTCGGACTCGGACGCTGCAACGTACTTGAGATATCCGTTTCCGACACCGACGCCGGGGATACCGCCCGAAGCGGTATATGTCAGCACTCTTGCCTGCTGGTAGGCTGTAGTCTGGGCATTTTCCCAAACATGTCCCCATGACGAAAATCTTTCTGCGACATAGGGTTTAAATTTCAAAACGATAAGTCCCGCGAACACCGCACCGACAAGTGCAAGTATAACTGTTTTAAAATCGCCGGAACGCATAAACGCTATAATCAAGAAGGTTGCAAAGAAGATAAGAGCCGTACCGAAGTCGCCCATTATCGCGAGCGCACCTACACAAATAGCCGAAAAGATGATAAATTCAATAAAGTTTCTTTTTGTCTGTAATTTGTCGAGGGCGGCTGCTCCGACAAAGATGTATGCAACCTTAACAAATTCCGAAGGCTGCACGGAAACAGAGCCTATCGTTATCCAGTTTGCAGCACCGTTTTGCACTCTGCCGAATACAAGGTTAATCAAAAGAAGTACAACAGCGCCTATCATAATGGCAAGTCGCCACGAGTTAACCCTGTCGGGATTTTCGATAAACTTGACAAGGAAGCAGAAGAAAACTATGCCTACTGTCATCGCGATAAGTTGAACAAACGCAGAACGCACATCCTGACGAACCAATAGCATAACTCCTATTCCCGACAAGAAAAGCATCAGTGCTTCAATCTCAAAATTGATTCTGTTGAAAACAAAAGACGAAACAAAGAAAAACGCCCATATTATTACTTCAAGACAAACAAATATCATCAAGGGCATAAAGTCTTTTACTTCATTGGAAAAACACGCTTCAACCGCCATAAACAAATGGAAAAGAGTAATAAGTATCATAAGTTTATAGGGCTGCAACGAGCCTTTGTTCGACGCCTTTGAGAAAAACCATGACGGACGCAAACCCTCTTTGTATTCGTCACCGCGTTTTAGTATAAAAGTCGTATTGCCGACACGGATTTCGTCATCAATAAGCACCCTTGTTCTGTCGCGAGCCTTTTTCTCGTTGACGAAAGTACCTGATTTTGAGCCGATATCGGACACAAACCAGCCTTCCTGTCGTCTTAAAAGTACACAATGCTCACGGGAAACAGACGGGTCCAGTACACAGATATCCGAGCCCTTGCTCCTGCCTATCGAGTTTTCCCAAAACAGCACGGGAACTTTTTGTTTTGCTCCCTTGACCTGCAAAGTAACAAGGGGTTTTTCGGGGCGTCTGTGACGCCTCATTGAGGCATAGCACTGATATACGATTACCACAGCGTATATAGGCATAAGAAATCGCAGCGCTACCACCGCTATATCAAGAAAAGCCTGAAAATTCACTGTCTTCCCTCTTTTACTGTAAATATAGTCTAATTTTACATTACCGATAAGCAAAAGTCAAATTTTCCCGCTTGAAGTTGTAACCTTTATAATTCTTTTATGTTGTTGACTAATACCTTGCGTTTTAGTATTATATAAGATGGTTTATAATAAGAAAATGAGGGGTTTCTGTATGACTTTATCAACAGAAAACAAAAACATAAAAGAACGCGACTACTGGCTCGACAATGTAAAAGGAATACTTATTATTCTTGTTGTTGTTGCTCACTGTATCGGTACAATATTTTATAACTCTCTCGCAATAAGGCAAATATACTATTTTATCAATCTTTTTCATATGCCCGCATTTATTATGATATCGGGATATTTTGCAAAACGCAAAATTGATGAAAAAGACTATGCGGGAATTTTCAAAAGACTTCTTATTCCCTATGTGCTTTATTACTGCGTGGGTATAATTATTCAAGGATTTACCGGCGACACAATGACATTTAATCTTCTTGAGCCTACTTACGGAATGTGGTACATTCTTGTTTTGGGAATATTTATGCTTATTACCCCCGCGCTAATCGACAAATTCGGCAAGCATATGATGTGGATATCTGTAGTTATCATGATATGCGCCTATGCCTTTAATCTTGCAATAAGCGGTCAACTTTTCAGAGTGCTTACCTACTATCCGTTCTTCCTTATCGGATATTTTCTGCAAAAAGATACTTTGGAAAAATTCAACAAGAGCAAAGTCGTTATCGTTTTATCAAAAATCTTGGCGCTTTTATTCTTTGTCGGTGTCTTCCTTCTCATTTTGAAAGTATCTGACCTTGACCTGCGTGAAGTTTTTTGGCGCGGTTACAATATCTACGAACAAATGGAAGAAATTGATGTAAGCACAAATCGCCTTATTGCTTTGAATGTCGGCGCGTTTATCCTCGGCATTTTGTGTTCATTCGGGGTTATTCTTATCGCACCGAGAAAAAAGACCTTTTTGTCCCACCTCGGACAGTATTCACTCTATATCTTTGTACTGCATTTGCAAGCAGTATTAATAATGAAGTATTTCTACAACCTCTACAGACTGCCTTATGCAGAAGATGTTACTGTTGATGCGATTCTTTTGATAGCATTTGCGATTATTATGTGTTTCCTGTTTGCAAGCAAACCCGTAAGGAAAATAACAAGGCCTTTTGTAGAGCCGAATGTTAACCTCTCTTTTGTGAGAAAACTTATTGACGGAGATAACAAAAATGGATGATAAATATTTTTCACTAAAGCACCGATTTATGCTCGGCGGAGCAGTAAGCCTTTTTCTTACTTTTTCGCTTGTGTTTTTCGGTCCTCTGAATCTTTATATTGCAGATAACGACAAGTTCTGGTTTGGCTTCTTTTCGATGCTTGTTCCCGTTTCTGTCGCTTTTGTCGTATCGTTTGTATTATCTACCCTTGTGTGTTCATTGCCGAAAAGTGCTATTCACAAAGCACTTTGCTGTCTTGTTTTCGGGCTTGCTTTGGGCTTTTGTATTCAGGGTAACTTCTTTAACATAAAATACGGCTCAGGTGTTCTTGACGGTAGTAAAATCGTTTGGGAGGACTACACCACCTACGGCGCTATTGACTCCGCTATGTGGGCTGCGTGCCTTGCTTTGCCGTTTGCATTTATTATGGTATTCAAAAAGCAATGGAGAAAAATACTTATCTACACTTCGCTTACGCTCATTATTGTACAGGGTATTGCCCTTGCTGTTACTGTTGTCAAAAACAGTGATGTTATCAACAAAACATCTTATGAAGTAACAACAGACGGTATGTATGAACTCTCCAATCAGAAAAATACCGTAGTATTTATTCTGGACTCTTTTGACCAAAAGTATTTTGAGGATTTCAAAGAAGACCATCCAGATTATGAAGAAAAACTTGACTGCTTTACAGAATATACAAACGCTCTTGCATCGGGTGCAAGTAAGATAGAAGCACTCCCGTCAATGCTTTCGGGTACGGCGTACAAAAAAGAAAGCAGATACAGTTCTTATATCGACAATATCTGGGACGGTGATACAGCATACTTAACGCTGAAAAATAATGATGTCGACTCACGTATTTTCGCAGAATCAACATTTTTCGGCAGAGGTGCAACGGAGTCGGTTGAAAATATTGTCAGCCAAGCCGAAAACTTCACTGCATACAAGGCTATGACAAAGGTCATATACCAGTACACATTATATACTTATATGCCTCATTATCTTAAAATGCCCTTCTGGCCTGACGCTAATCTGTTTAATAACTATAAAAGCGAAAATACCTATACTTCATCCGACGCAAAGTTTTATGAAGATTACAAAAACAAAGAAGGCTTTACCTACACCGATAAATACGACAAATCTCTGCGTATCTACTCGCTTGAAGGTGCCGAGGCACCCTATACTTTAACAGAAGACGCCCAAAAAGATGAGAACGGTACAGACCTTTATGAACAGATTAACGGTTGCTTTACCTATCTTTTTGATATGATAGACAATATGAAAGAAAACGGTGTCTTTGACAAGTCAACTATCATCATAACCGCTAACCACGGCGATACGGAACTTATGCAACATCCTGTTCTTCTTATCAAGAAAGCAAGCGCAAAACACGGGTACAAAACTTCTTCCGCTCCTGTATCTCATTTTGATTTACCCGCTACTTTGGTAAAAACTTTGACCGACGCACCCTACTCGGAATACGGCTCGGGAAAAGCGTACTATGACATTAAGGAAAAAGAAAGCAGAGAAAGAGACTTCTTCCTTAATGCAGGCGCAAACAAAGATACCCGTGTTGAGCAATACAGGCTGAAAACTTCTGCCGATAAGTACAAGAATATGGAACTTATGGACTGCTTCTACACCAACAACGGCGTTGTAGAAAAATACAAGCTCGGAACCTTGCTTTCGTTTGATATGGATACAACGGCAAACCTCTATACCACCGAGGGCTTTATGCACACAACAGGCTGGCGTACTCCCATGGCAGGGCCGAGAGGTCAGATGGTCATTCCGATAAGTAACATTCCGAAAGATGCAATAGACCTGCATGTTTTCTTCGGAGTTGAAAGTGTTGACAAACCAACAACCTGTACGATTGAAGCAAACGGCAGACAGATTTTCAAAGAAGAAATCGACAGTTCGCTCGAAAGCACGGGGCTGAATGTCCTTGTTCCGACAAAGATAATGCCGACCAACCGCACATTAACACTCGACTTCTACTTTGATGATATCGACGAAAGCGAAATGGAAGAAGATGTAAATGACCGCACAATGACAATTTCTTTCAATTCTTTCAAAATCTATACACAATGATTTTTTAAAAGGCTGTGACAAGTGTCACAGCCTTTTGTAGTACCTAGTATTTAGTTTTTAGTATTTAGAAAATATAAATTCAAAAACCTTGTAGCCTCCCCTTGCGAGGGGATGCGGAAAACCGTTAGGTTTTTCGGAGGGGGAGTATATACAAGTGTTAAATGTTAAGAAAACATAAATCGTAAATCGCGAAGCGATTTTCCCTTAATTATTCATTATTCATCATTAATCATTCATTACGAAGTGCAACGCACTGCGATGCTCGGTTCTTCTATGTCAAGCCTCGTTTCGCGACTCGGTTCTTCTATGTCAAGCCTCGTTGTGCTGCGCTGTTCCTCAAATAACTCCTATTCGACTAACCATCCTACGGACTTTTTCAAAGTCCTTCGGACAGTCCCGTCTCATCCGTCGTAATTTGAGGGCTTCGCACCTCGGCTCTTCTAAATACAAAAGCCACCCGGGTTTTGGCGGGTGGCCTTTGCACTATTATTGGAGACTTTCCATTTATAACGCGTAACGTTAAAAAAGAAAGGAAACAAGCATCACAAATCGTATGTTTTGTCAAGCTTCTTAAGTTCGTTGAATGTATCGATTTCGACTATATCTTCAAACTGACATTCTCGAACATAAACATCATATTCATCAATAAAATATTCAAGAGCAACCTGGTCCCAGTAGCGTTCTTTACCGCCCGGAGACTGATAAACGCTTTTGATATGACCGACAAGTTTCGCGCCGTCGGTTTCATTCCAATAGGATATACCGACCATCTGGTAGCATTTCGTTCCGCCGATAGCCATCTTTTTGATAATGCCTTTGTCGTTAACCTTAAAACACCAGTCGTCGGTGGTCTCGCATTTGATACCGAGGTAGTTTGAATGATATTGATATTTCTTTATCAGTTTCGGATTGTAGAGCATCAAGTCGCCTTCCAAAACATAGGCGTTTTTCAAAAGATAACTTGCACAGGAAGCCGAACTGATATTGTTTGCTTCGTTATACACAGGATTTTCGATAAATTTAATCATCGGATATTTGTAGGTTAACTGGTCGAACTGTTCGCCCAAATATCCTCTGACAATGTAAATTTCCTCAATCCCTGCGGCAACAACGGCATCAAGCAAAGTGTCGATAATTCTCTTGCCGTTTACCCTTACAAGAGGTTTCGGGGTATTCAGCGTAATAGGAACAAGTCGCGAGCCAAAGCCTGCAGCAATAAACACAGCACGCTTAACTCTGTACGGCTCTAAGGCATTAAGTCCCTTTTTTGTAATCTTGCCGTCACAGACCAAGCCTTCTTGTGTCATTTCGGCAACATACTTGTTAACAGTGCCAACGCTGATACCGAGTTCATTCGAAATTTCTCGTTGTGAGTAATTACTATTATTACTCAAAAGTTCAAGAATGTCAAATGTTTTTTTGTTAATTTCCATTTTTTCTTATTAAACCTCTGCTTTTTCCTCTTTATTTGTAAACTGTTTGCCTTTGAAAAGATAGAAAACGATACCGAGAACTACCCATACGGCAAGCATAATATAAGATTCTGTTCCGAAATGTACGCCCTCAAGTCCGGGGATAGGAACTACCTGCAAAATCAGGAATATGAGTGAGAACAGCGAGCCAAGGACTGCAAGTATTGCAAGCATCGGTTTTTTGTCGCCTTCTCTTTTCATTGTAACAAGTGTAGAAAGGCAGGTAAATCCATAGCCTATAGAAGCGCCGATAGCAGACATATCAACAAACCATCCGAGTGCTTCTCTGCCTAAAATAGGACCTGACAAGGATACTATCATACAGAAAATCATTGCGGCTTTCGGTGTGTTGTGCTTTTTGTCAAGTTTTGAGAAAAACTTGGGCAGATAACCTTCTTTTGACATTGAATACATAAGTCTTGAAGATGCCATATAAAAGCCCATAATACCTGTAAGAACGGCAGAAAATACCGCAACGCCGACCAAAACCACACCGGGTACACCAAGCAGGTTTCTTGCTGCTTCAAGCAAAAGCCATCTGCCGGAATCCTGTGTAAGCAGTTCGGGGTAATTAGTAACGGCAGCAGCCGCAATAGTGTTATTTGCTATATATACGAAACCGCCGAAAATAATGGCGATAATCATAATAAAGTTTACTTTCTTTGTTTTGAAGTTAAATTCTTCGGCAGCCTGCGGAATTGTGTCAAAGCCGACAAACGCCCACGGTGCTATTGAAAGTGTAGCAAGCACACCTGCCATAATCGACATTTTGTCGTTATTTGCCAAAGCCTCCGAATACTGTCCTGCTGCAAGAGCGGCTTCTTTATCGTATCCCCAGAAAGGCTTGATGTTGTCAATCTTTATATTACCGTTAATTACATTGATAATTGCGGCAATTACAAGTGCAAACACGCTTACTGCAAGCAAAATTGCAAGAATAGTTTGGATAACACCTGCGACCTTTACTCCTCTGATAGAGAAAACGGCAAACAGAATGAGAATCAGGAAAGCAAAGAGCATTTCACCCAAGTAAATGTCAAAGCCCGCACTCGTATAAAGATAGCCAAAACGCAGAATATTTGCTTCTCCGTCAAGTCCGTCAACAATAAGTCCGAGAGCAGTTGAGTTCATCGGAACATTTGCAAGATAAGCAATAATCAAAAACCAACCGCAGATATATGCGCAGTTTTTGCCAAAGCAAACTTTTGTGAATGTAAATTCACCGCCTGCTTTCGGATATTTCGGCACCATATAGCTGTACGAAAATGCAATGATTATCATAATCAATGCGCCCAAAGCCAAAGCAATAGCCGTACCCAAGGTACCTGATTTCGGCAAGAACTTCTTGCCGGGATTTACGAATGCACCCCAACCGATAATACATCCGAACGCAAGAGCCCAAACATTCATCGGATTGAGTTTTTTCTCAAGATGTTGTCCTTGATTGTCTTTGTTCATGATTTTCCCCCAAAAAATGTAATTTTGTTAATAAAAAATTCATTTTGCATAACAATTAAAACATTTTTAGAACAGAAAGTCAAGAAATTTTACGAAATATTTACTAATTTTATTCATTTTTATAATAAATTAGGATAAAAATGAATATTTATCGGGCAATAAATTGTTTTTTATACTAAAAGGCGGGATGTTACCCGCCTTTATTTCTTGCATATTACTATGCAATTTTTATTCAACAGTAACCGATTTAGCAAGGTTTCTCGGTTTATCTACATCGTTACCTCTGTTAACGGATGTATAGTATGCAAGAAGTTGCATAGGCACAGCCGCAATTAAAGGCATGAGTATTTCTTCAATCTGCTGTACTCTTATGATATAATCAGCGGCTTCGGGGTCGATATTAGCAAATTCATCACAGATGATAATCGACATCGCGCCTCTTGCTTTTACTTCTTTGATATTGGAAACGGTTTTTTCAAGTAAGGCGTTTTGTGTTGCGATTGCTACAACGGGCATTCCATTAGTAATAAGCGAGATTGTACCGTGTTTGAGTTCGCCTGCAGCGTATGCTTCCGAATGTATGTAGGAAATCTCTTTAAGTTTTAAGGAGCCTTCCATAGAAAGTGCATAGTCAAGTCCGCGTCCGATATAAAGCATACTTTCGGTATCAACAAGTTGTTCTGAAATCGATTTGCAGTCATCAGCAACTTTGTTGATGGTATCTTCAATATATTCGGGAGTTTTTGTCAAAATTTCTGTCAATCTTCTGCATTCGTTTTCGTCAATCATTCCTTTGGCAAAAGCCATCTCAAACGAGAGAAGATACATAACTGAAAGTTGAACAAGATAAGCCTTTGTAGAAGCAACGGCAATCTCGGGGCCTGCGTGAGTATAGATAACCATATCCGCTTCTCTTGCAATAGAACTGCCCTTTACATTTACTATGGCAAGTGTCTTTGCGCCAAGGCTCTTTGAAAGTTTCAAAGCGGCGAGGGAATCTGCCGTTTCGCCGGACTGTGAAATGATGATTACCAAATCGCCTTCGCCGACAATCGGCTCACGATAGCGGAATTCCGACGCGATATCAACGATAACGGGTACACGGGCAAGTTTTTCCATTACATATTTGCCGACCATACCTGCGTGCATAGCGGTACCGCAGGCAACAACAAAAATCTGCTTGAAAGATTTAAGCGCGTCAAGAGTAATTCCGCACTCGGAAAGTGAGGGCAAGCCGTTCTCAATCCTCGGAGTAATTGTAGTTTTAACTGCAGTGGGCTGTTCGTGGATTTCTTTTATCATAAAGTGGTCGTAACCGCCTTTTTCTGCTGCGTCTTGGTCCCAATCGGCTGTTTTGAGTTCCTTCTCAATCTTGTTTCCGTCTGTATCGCAAAAGCTGACAGAACCGTCTTTTAATATGGCGATTTCGCCTTTTTCAAGGAGATAATAGTTCTTTGTGTATTGAATAATAGCGGGAACATCGGAAGCGATAAAACTTTCATCCTGTCCCTGTCCAACGATAAGGGGACTTTCACATCTTACGGCATAGACCGTGTCGGGTTTATCGGCAAAAACGATACCGAGTGCAAAAGAGCCTCGAATCTCCGATAAAACCTTTTTTATGGTTTCAATGGGGTTGCCGTTATAGTAGTAATCAAGAAGAAGTGCTACAACTTCTGTATCGGTATCACTCAAGAAGATAACACCTTTATCAAGCAAAAATTGCTTTAAGTCCTTGTAGTTTTCAATAATACCGTTATGTACTATGGTAACATTTTTTCCCGAATGGGGATGAGAGTTGATATCCGAAGGTTCACCGTGAGTTGCCCATCTTGTATGGCCTATACCGGCGTGACCTGATAACTTTCCCTCTTTCTCCATTTTATCTTCAAGGTCTTTGAGTCTGCCTTTTGATTTTGCCACCTTGATTTTTCCGTCATCAAAGACAGCAATACCCGCAGAGTCATATCCTCTGTATTCAAGTTTCGACAATGCCGAAACAAGGACTTCCGAGCAATCTCTGGGGCCAACATATCCAACTATTCCACACATAACAAAGTCTCCTAAAAATAGATTTAATAATATATAATTGATTTAGTTAATCATCATAACCGTTTTTATTATTTTTTTGCCAATTCCACGAATCTCTGCACATATCAAAAAGGTCAAATTCGGCTTTCCAATTAAGGATTTCATTTGCCTTTTTGGGATTTGCAAAATATTCGTCAATATCTCCCGGGCGTCTGTCGCAAATTTGATAAGGTATTTCCATATCATTTGCTTTTGAAAAAGCGTTTACCACATCGAGAACACTGCATCCGTTTCCGGTTCCGAGATTAAACACCTCAGTCCCATTGTGTTTATCTGCATATTCAAGTGCTTTTAAGTGTCCCCTTGCCAAATCTACAACATGGATATAATCTCGCACACCTGTACCGTCTTTTGTGTTATAGTCATTTCCGAAAACACGCAGATAGGGCAGTTTTTTTACCGCAACCTGAGTAATATAGGGCATAAGGTTATTCGGTATTCCGTTCGGGTTATCACCGATAAGTCCGCTTTCGTGAGCACCTATCGGGTTAAAATATCTCAAAAGGACCACTGAAAATTCTTTTTCGGCAGTTGCTGTATCCCTTAATATTTGCTCGACAAAAAGTTTTGTCCATCCATAGGGATTTGCACAACAAGTAGGCATTGTTTCGTCCAGACAAGGAGTAGTTTTCGGAATACCGTAAACCGTTGCAGATGAACTGAAAACTATTTTGTTAACGCCGTGCTTTTTCATTACATCAAGCAGGGTAAGAGTTGTATTTATATTATTTCTATAATACTTTACCGGGAACATATAACTTTCGCCGACTGCCTTGTATCCGGCAAAATGGATAACAGCATCTATGTCCTGTTCAAAAAACAGTTTATCAAGAGAGTCAAAGTCCGCAACATCAATTTCGTAAAATATCGGCTTTTTGCCTGTGATTTTCTCAATCCTGTCAAGCACCTTTATTGAACTGTTTGAAAGATTATCGGCGATAACGGGTTCATAACCTGAGTTAATCAACTCAACGCAGGTATGACTGCCAATGTATCCTGCTCCGCCTGTCAGTAAGACTTTCATAGTCTTTCTCCTATCTGTTTATTTTATGATTGAAAGTAGGAACTATTTCTGATAACAACTGTACTGCCTTTTCGTCTTCATTGTTTTCTGCAAATTCCTGCAAAGTTTCAAGTTGAGATAAAAGCACGGGTGCGTCAATATTGATTTGATTTCCGATAAATATCTTTTTATTCTCTGTCGATTTCAAGCCTTCTTCGTCCATAAGCAATTCTTCAAAAAGTTTCTCGCCGGGACGAAGACCTGTGAACTTGATTTCAACATCACGGTAAGGTACCTTGCCGTACATACGGATAAGGTTTTCTGCAAGAGTTGTAATCTTTACGGGGTCGCCCATATCGAGAACAAAAATCTCACCGCCGTTTGCGATAGAGCCTGCTTCAAGTACCAGTGATACAGCCTCGGGAATGGTCATAAAGTAGCGGATGATGTCGGGGTGAGTAACCGTAACGGGTTTACCGCTTTCAATCTGTCGTCTGAAAAGCGGAATAACGGAGCCGTTTGAACCCAAAACATTACCGAATCTTGTTGTAACAAATTCAGTCTCACTGCCCGACTGTGATTTGTACTGAACTATCATTTCGCAACAACGCTTTGTCGCACCCATAACATTTGTCGGATTTACGGCTTTATCGGTGGAAATCATAACGAATTTTTTTACTCTGTAAAGTTCAGCAAGAGTTACCATGTTCCATGTGCCGAAGATATTGTTCTTCACCGCTTCTGCGGGTGAAACTTCCATCAGCGGAACATGCTTATGTGCAGCAGCATGGAAAACTATATCGGGCTTGTATTTTTGGAATATCGTTTCCATCTTTTTGTAATCGCGAACGGAAGCAATAAGCGTTACTAAATTCAGCTTGTCTTCGTATTCGATGTAAAGTTCCTGCTGGATATCATAGGCGTTGTTTTCGTAAATATCTACTATGATAACCTGCTTTGGATTATACTTTGCAATCTGTCTGACAAGTTCGGAGCCGATTGAACCGCCGCCACCGGTTACCATACATACTTTATTTTCAATAAAACTTCTTATTTTTGATTTATCAAAGGTAATCGGGTCTCTGCCCAAAAGGTCTTCGATTTTTATATCTTTTACCTGATTTAAAAGTTGAGGGCCTTCATTGTCGTCAAATAATATCTGTGAAAGATATGGGACCATTTTTATTTTGCAGTCGGTAGAAGAACAAATTTCCATAATTCTCTTTCGTTCTTCTTCATCACAAGACGGAATGGCAAAAATAATCAGTTCTATATTCCATTCATCACAGATTTTAGGTATATCTTTTGTTGTACCGATAACATCAATTCCGAGAATTCTTTTTCCCCTTTTTGTGGCGTCATCATCGACCATACATACGGGAAGAATATTTCTTGACGGGTTGTTGTTGTCGCTTCTTGCACTTCTTATATCGGTAAGGATAATCTTTGCTGCCTGTCCCGCACCGACGATAAGAGTGCGTTCGTAGTTTTCGCTTCTGCCCGCTTCGGTAAGGTTGAGGAAAGTCTTTTTGAAAATAAATCTGAAAAGTACAATAACAGCAGAGGTAAGCACAAAGTTAACTACATAAAACCACGCTGTTGCCGTATATCCGGTAAGCAAAGTGAAAACAAGGCTGAGTGCCAGTCCGATGGCAATACCCAAAATAGACATAAGGTAATCTCTTTTAGAAAACTCACGCCAGGTTTTTGTATATGCTCCGCAAACAAACATACTGAAAAAGCAGAACAAAACATTCAGCGCAATAACCCAGAAAAGTCTGTACGGGTTTACGGTTATTCTGCTGGGATTAACTTTCATAGCCTGGCAAACTATCATCAAAATGCTGTTTGAAAGCCACGATGATACCGAAACGAGTATAATATCCGTGAACATCAAAAGTATTTTTCTTGCATTTATCTTTTTCATCTTGTTTCCCCCAAATCTCAAAAAAATTCATACTGTCCCAAAATAACTCATAATTATACATATTGATTATATTACTTTTTATGTATATTGTCAACTAAATATAAAGAAAGCGACCTATCAAAAGATAAGTCGCTTTTACTAAAATGTATGATTTTTTGCAAGAGATGAATTTCTGTACCGCCTGTCGAATGTTACTTCTTCTATAAGCGTAACACAAGGCGGTATCAGCACTTGTGTATCTTCCTTTTCTGTTTCTGCTTCCATTGTTGCTTTATCAGTCCAAAATTCATAAATATCTACTTCGTATTTTTGATTATTGTAAAAGAACGTATGCCTGTCTTTTATTATCGTATTTGAGTGTGGCATTTTTAATAAAAGCAGATTTTCGTATTCTTCTTTACTGATTTGAGTTTCAAACTCGTAGCGCGAAAGTTCGGAAATCTTTTCCTTTTGTGTAAATATATACTTAACCCCTTGACTATCCATAATTTTTCTTACTCTGCATTTGTCGCCGTTTTCTTTTTTCAGATAAGTCTGTTCAATATGAACACAAGAATATGATGGCATCAAAGACAGTTTTTCGATATCTGGAAATTCAATAAGAAATTTTCTTTCTGTTTCTATGGGTGCATTATTGATGTTTATATCTTCTATGTTTATTTTTCTCACCGTTCTTTCTGCTGAATAGACCATAAATCATATACGGGATTTCGCCGATAACGACACCCAAGGTGTTGAAAATCACATCATCAATATCCGCTTTTCCGATTGATAAAAACAACTGCACTGCCTCAACACAAACGGAAAACATAATACCGAACACTAAGGTAAGGATAGCGTTTTTCCACGAAAACTTACTGCCCAAAACAAAGGGAAAAGTTAACGAGAAAGGTATAAATAAAATACTGTTCATAAGCATTGAACGCTTTAGATCAAACAAAAATTCATTTTCCTTCAGATACGCAAAGGGAATAAAATTGTTCTGAAAACTTCCCTCTTGCCTTGAAAGAACCGTCATTGCAATTATCCCGAAAACAGATACAAAGAAAACAGCAAAATTTATTACCCTAAAAGCAAAAGCAAATTTTCCCTTTTTCACCGACAAAACGGAAAAGACAATCCATAATATTATAAAGAAGGCAACTACGAAAAGCGTTTTTTGCAGTGGTGCATCATAAATAGATACAAGTATTCTGTCAATCATAATCAATCTCTACCGAGTTTTTTTATTTCTTTAACTTCTTTTTTTATTTTTTTTCTGTTTTTTATGCCTCTTGAAAAGAGTCTGTATATGTCGTAAAAAGGTATAGCCCATCTGTGATTGTAGCAAAACGGCACATTCCCTCGAAACCATTCCAAGTCAGGAAACAGCCTGTTTTTTATATATTTTTTCTTTTCCTCGTCACCAAAATTATCGTTACCCGATATTTTTTCAATGCTCTTTTTGAGTCTTTGACTTTGTGTTCCGAAAGTATCCGACTTTAGATAACAAAGGAATTTTTCCTCATCGTCTTTCGAAAGCTTTTCATTTTCAAAAAGGCTTTTTGCAAGGCGTGAAAACTCTTTTTCAAAATCGTATATTTGCAAGATTTTCAGTTGCTCGTCAATATAACTTCTATCGAGTGACTTTTTCTTTTCGTTGTAAAGATAGCAGTCTATCAAAAAACGAATACCGATACCGCCGCTTTTATAATGCTTAAAGCTGTGGAGCACCATATATACATAAAAATCCTCATCGGAAAGTTTGTACTCAAAATCGGAGTCGGTTTTTACTAAAAACTTACTCATATCGGCGTAATAAGAGTTATACAAATCCTCATCAGCCATAAAAAAGCGTTTGTGAAGTTCAAAGTAAAAATACGGTTCTGCTTCGTATTCATCTACGCTCGTACCCGCAGTTACGGTATCGCTTTTATACCCCTTTGAGAGCATAAACTGCTTAACTTTTCCGTAAAAATCCGAGTTGTAGAGAATATCGTTATCGGTCATTTCACGAAGATAACTTTTCGGATATAAATCTCTTATCACAAGACCTTTCATCAAAAGATACCATATCCCGTTTTCTCTCATAAATGAAAGTATACTTTCTCTTTCGGCACCAACGGTAACAGCACGCAGTTTTGCAATATCCACAGCATTTGAAAACGGCACTTTTTCGTCTTGTGAAAGAAAGTCGCACTTACACAGCGGATAGCCGATAAGTGCGGTTACTGTATGCTTTGCGGATAAACTGTAAATATCGGCAAACGACATATTATTGACTTTTTCTTTTTCGGGAATTTCGTCCTTTATCGCACACGAAATAAGATAAATAATATCATAGCCGAGTGCGAGTAATTCTCTGTCTGTCAATATGCTTTCCTCAAAATCAGAATAATTTTTTATAATCCTTCAGCGACATAAGGGCTTTGTCCTTTTCGCTGATAATAAGATTTTCTTTTCCGCCGATAAGTTCAAAAGGCCATTCTATAGCAATGTCGGGGTCATTATACATAATGCCCGAATCACCTTCACCGTAGAACACTTCGGCACATTTGTAACTGACAACGGAGTCTTCAATTACAAGATAACCGTGACCGAAATACTGGGGCACCAGCAAAGAATTGGTGTTTTCACCTGTAAGGTGAAAGCCCTGCCACTTACCGAAAGTAGGTGAATCAATTCGCAGGTCAACGATAACATCATAGACATGACCGCTGACACAACGGACTAATTTAGCCTGCTGTTTTACCAGTTGAAAATGTGTAGCACGGATAACGCCGCGCTTTGAAATAGTGTAGAAAACTTCCTTTAAGTCGTGGTCAATTCCGTTTGCTTTGAATGTATCGACATTATAATCTTTGATAAGACCACCGCGGTCGTCCGTTGCATAAAAAGGCTTGATAAGATATGCGCCCTCAAGCTCAAGCGGTGTAAATTCAAATTTCTGTACCATTTATTTCTCCTGTTCTTTTAGCCATTCAACGGTCTTTTTTATTCCGTCTTCAAAATCAACAGACGGAACAAATCCTGTATGTTCAACAAGTTTTTCAGCACTGTAGTTTTCACAAGAAAGTGCTTTTCCGTTAAACGGTACCTCTCCTAAATAAAGTTCTATATGCGGGTCAACAGTATCTTTGATAATTTTGATGTATTCTTTCAGCGGGCGTTCTTTAGTGCTTCCCAAATAATAGGAACAGTTTTTCTTTCCAAATTTTGCAACACAGTTGATTGCTTTGACTGTATCGGTAATATATACAAAATCGTATGTCTGTTCTCCGGAAGTAAATGATGCCCGTTCACCGCGTATCATTTTTCGGCTTGCCATATTCACAAAATTATTTGTGGTATTGCCAACACCGTAAGTGTTTGACAAATAGCACCAGATATGCTCAATCCCATATTTAGAACATAATGCCTTTGTCATTAACTGATTTGTGAGTTTTGCTATTCCATATATACTTACTGCATTGGGTGTTGCGCCGTCTGTCATATGATAATTCAGTACATCTTTTTCGGCAAGTGTACCGGCACCGACAAATCTTTTGACTTTCATTTCTTTTAAAACTTCAATCAAATCTAATGTTGCTTTGACATTATTCAGTTGACAGTCATAGTCGGCACGAGCATCTCCAAATGAACCTGCCCAAGCAAGATGAATACAATAATCTATATCTCTGTCGGTTATTAAATTCGGCAATTTTTCTATGTAGTTGAAATCGCAGTAAATTATCTTGACATTATCATAATCTTTGATTTTGCTTATATCTTCACTTTCATCTTTAATTATAGCAAAAATCAGAACATCTTCTTTGCTCATAAGTTCGAGCAATGAAGTACCTATAAAGCCATTAGCACCTGTCACAATTACTTTTTTCATAATATCATCTATCCTTATAAATTAAAAAACTCTTCAATTTGTTTATCCATACAAATTCTGACATCGCCGCCACTAAGCCAGCATTTGCTCCACTGTACTGTTTTCTCTATTGCTTTATCTAGATTCCACCTCGGCTGCCAAGAGAAAGTCTTTTTCAATTTTGTACAGTCGAGTTTTAAGAAGTTTGCCTCGTGAGGACCGCCGTCGCTCTTGTTTTCCCATTTAATATCGCCCCAGTGCTTTACAAACAAATCTACCAAAGCCCCGGTTTCAAAGCAGTCGCAATCATCGGGACCGACATTATAGTAATCTGCAAGAGTAATATCATCATACTGCTTTGCCGCAATCATAAGATATGCAAACAACGGTTCAAGCACATGTTGATACGGTCTTGTTGAATAAGGGTTACGGACGGTAATGTTTTCTTTTTTCTGTGCCGCCCTGATACAGTCGGGAATAATTCTGTCGTTAGAAAAATCTCCGCCGCCGATAACGTTACCCGCTCTTGCTGTTGAAATGGCAATATCTCTGTCAGCAAAAAAACTTCTCTTATAACTGTGAGTCACAAGTTCGGAACAAGACTTTGAGTTCGAATACGGGTCGTAGCCGTCGAGCATTTCGTCTTCAGTATAGCCGTGTCCCTGTTCTTCTCTGTTATAGTAAACCTTGTCGGTTGTAACATTCAGCAAAGATTTTACACAGTCGGTTGTTCTCACACATTCGAGAATGTTTACTGTACCCATAACATTTGTCTCATAAGTATACACGGGCTCTTTGTAACTGTCCCTGACGATAGGCTGTGCCGCAAGGTGCAAAACAATTTCGGGTTGCGCTTTGTCAAACGCTTCTTTCAAGGCTTTGTAATCTCTTATATCCCCGATAAAAGAAGTCATATTTTTTTCAATGTCGGCTATCTCAAATAACGAGGGATTTGTCGGAGGCTCAAGCGAATAGCCGAAAACTTCTGCCCCTGCGTTTTGCAGGATTTTGCAAAGCCAAGAGCCTTTGAATCCTGTGTGTCCGGTAACAAAAACTCTTTTTCCTTTATAAAACGAAAGGTCAAAATTCATCAGTCTTCCCACACTTTCCACGGAGCATTACCGCTTGCCCAAAGGCTTTCTAATTTCTGCTTTTCTCTTAATGTATCCATACACTGCCAATAACCCTTGTGGAGGTAACTTATCAGTTGATTTTGCTCAACCAAAGCCTCGATAGGCTCTTTCTCAAATACGGTGTCGTCGCCGTCAATGTAGTCAAAAATCTTCGGTTCAAAAACCATATATCCGATATTGATAAGGTCGCCGTCAATTCCGCTTTTTTCTCTGAATTTGTCAACAGTGCCGTCGGGGTTAAGTTTCACAACACCCTTGTTCTGTCCGAAATTATATACAGATATAGTACCGAGTTTCTTGCTTTCCTTATGTTTCTTTAACAATGCATCTATATCGATATCACCGACAGCATCACCGTAGGTAAGCATAAAAGTTTCGTCACCGATATAGTCTTTTATTCTCTTAACTCTTCCGCCTGTTTGAGTATTTAGTCCCGTATCAACAACAGTAACTTTCCACGATTCGGCACGCTTATTGTGAACGATAATTTCGTCACCGTTTGTAAAGTCAAAGGTGATATCCGAAGTATGAAGAAAATAGTCGGCAAACCACTCTTTGATTACATGTTGTTTGTATCCCGCACAAATGATAAATTCATTTATTCCGTAGTGAGAATACTCTTTCATAATGTGCCAAAGAATAGGCATTTCGCCTATTTCTATCATAGGCTTCGGCTTTTGGTGTGATTCCTCTGAAATTCTCGTTCCGTAACCGCCGGCAAGAATTACAACTTTCATACTATCCCTCCGTTATTGGTATCTTTTTTCAAGTTCCTCTACAATATGCTCATAGACTCTTTTTGTAGATTGATTGTCTTTATATTTATGAACTAAATTGCAAACTTTTTCTCTTTGTTCTTTTTTGCTGTCTTCTCCGCTTGCAATATGTTTTACAAATTCAATAAACTCATCGGTATTTTTGATATATTCTCCGACGAGTATATCAAAAACATTGTCAAATACAAAACCTGTATCTTTTACATATTCATCAATATCATCAATGGTAATGCCGATATTTTTTCCTGTAAGAAGGTAATCATAATATACCGAAGAATAGTCGGTAATCAAGGCATCCGTTGAGCCCAAAAACTGATAAAGTTGAATACCCGCTTTCTTTATATCACTGTCATATACTGTAACAAAGTTAGACAGGTTCATTGATTTTAATACAGATAAATCCTGTGCAGGATGCGGTTTTAGTACAAGCAAAATATTATTATTTGCCAATGCTTCATTTAATCTTTCACAATCTTCATTTGAATATAAGCATGGCAACCCCAAAGGGAATTCAAAAGTTGAGTCAATTCTGTCACTAGAATCAGTTTTTCTGAAAGTAGGCATCCAGATAATGATTTTATCATATTTGTTTTCAGGAAAAAGTTTTTCACAATAATCAACAGATTCAAACAGATAGTCGCTTCTCGGGCAGCCCGATTCAAAAAGACTTTCTCTTCTGATATTCAGTTCCATTACATCAATGTCATCAAAAAAATGAGATATACTGATACTTATATCACTCTCGTTAATATCGTTTTCTCTTCTGTGTTTTATTCTTGATTTAATTGATGCAGTACCATGTCGCAAATATACAAGTAATTGTTTATCAAAGACTTTCCCAATATACCTGTTAGAATACATCATTGCTCTTGACGTAAAAAGAAGATATCTTCTGTAAAACCGCTCAAAGAAATTCTGTGGCTCATAATTTAGAAATTTAACATTTTTTATATGAACATCTTTGTACTCGTCCTTATTACTAACAAGCCAAATAAGTTTGTACTTTTCATTCAAACCTTCTTTTAGCATATACTGAAAAACAGGATAGGTCTGACATCCCATATCGGGTTTGCTTTCCAAAAGTATTTTTTTGTTTGGATACCACTTTGACTGAAAAATCTTTTCAGCCGTTTTTCTTAATGCCGTTTTTATTCCCATATGACACCTCAGCCTGCAAATCAATACTACTCAATAATCAATTTGCAAATTCTATCAACATCATCAACCGATAAATCAGCATACAGCGGTAAAGTTAAAACCCGTTCTGAAATATACTTTGCAATCGGTGTTTGCTGAATTTCAAACATACCTTTATATGCTTCAAACTCGTTAGTAATCGGATAGAAATACTTTCTTGCGAAAATATCATTTTCAGCAAGTTTTCTTTCTATTTCATCTCTTGAATATTTGTAGCCATCGAACACAGCAGGAAAATAAGCATAATTATGCTTAACTGAATCTTGAATTTTCATAAGTTTAATCCCGTCAATCCCACCGAGATTTTCCATATATCTGTCAAAAGCAACTTTGCGCTTTGCAATTTCTTCATCTATATGTCGAAGGTTACATAAACCCATAGCGGCGTGTGCTTCTGTCATCTTTGCATTTGTTCCGACAGTCGGCACTTCATCTTTTCCGTACATTCCGAACTGCTTGAGTTGGTCTAACTTTTCTGTGAGCGTACTGTCACTGTAAGTAAGTCCGCCACCTTCAACAGTATGATACACCTTGGTGGCGTGAAAACTGAACATAGATGCATCGCCGAGTGTACCGACAGGCTTTGAACCGATTTTTATTCCGAACGCATGCGCAGCATCATAAATTACTTTCAAATTATATTTATTTGCGATTTTTTCAATTCTTTCATAGTCACAAATCGAACCGTAAACATGGACAGGAATAATTGCAGAAGTTTTCTCTGTAATCAAATCTTCTATCTTGTTGACATCAATAGTATAATCAATCGGATTTATATCACAAAAGACCGGCACAAGCCCATTTCTGACAATAGCCTGTGTAGTAGACGCAAAAGTATATGGTGTAGTAATTACTTCTCCGGTAAGCCCGAATGCTTTTATTGCAAGTTCCAAAGCAAGATGTCCGTTTGCAAATAAAGTAATATTATCTACATCAAGATATTTGCGCAAATCTTTTTCGAGTTGCTGATGTTTTGGTCCTTGATGAGTAAGCCATCTGTTCTCCCACAAATCTTTTATTTCTTCGCAATATTCCTCATAAGGAGGCATAGACGAACGAACTACTTGAATTTTGCTCATTTTGCACACTCCCTGATTTCATTCATTAATAATGATTGATTCAGTATTTCAGTCATTCTTTTTTCTCTGAAATTTTTGTCGTTAACACAATCAAGTAATACTAAAGCAGAATTAAAAAATTGGTCATCCGGCTCTATTACTATTTCCTGTTCCTCATTGGTTTTCAGCATTATAACCGTATTCATCTGTGCTGTTGGGGTAAAGACTCTCGGTGTATAAATGACTCCTCTTTCTCCCCAAATTTCAAGCTCACATTTATATGAGTTGTCCATACCGAAAGAAATCTGTGCAGTCAATCTTGAATCATTCTGAACAGTCGCACTTCCGAAAACATCGACATCATGTCCTTTTGCAGCGCACAGTGATGAACAAACTACTTTTGCACTCTCACCCAACAACAAAGACGCAAGTCTTGTCGGATAGCCCCCGCAATCAAGCAAAGCTCCTCCGCCCATATTCTTATGGTATCTGAAATCGTTTTCCCCACGATATGGAAAACCAAACGCTGTCCTAATCAGTCTCGTTTCACCAATTGCGCCATCATTTACCAATTCCAAAATTTTGTCAATTTGCTTGTGATATACAAAGGCAAAGTTTTCATGCACGGCAAGATTATTTAACTTTGCCGTCTCAAGTAATTCCTTTGTATGTTCAACACTATCGGAAAATGGTTTTTCCAACAAAAGGTGTTTTTTGCTTTCGAGTACCCTTTTACCCCATTTGTAATGCAATCCCGGAGGAAGCGGAACATAAACTGCATCAATACTGTCATCGGAAAGTATATCCTCATATCCCAAATACACTTTCCCGCCAAAATTTTCGACAAAGTTATTTGCTTTATCAAATTCACTTTTGATTATTTCATTACTGTCGTCTGTTCCCCACTCTTTTTCAGTGGCACAGGAAACACCGGCAAATTCAAGTTTATCGCTTTTTAATATTGCCGGAACAAAACGTCTAAAAGCAATTTCAGAAGGAGCCAAAACTCCTACTCTTAATTTATCCATATTATATCTCCAATAAAGACATCAAATTTCTTAGTTGAATATTCAAACAATTATTAACCATATTCAGTGAATTAAGTGTAGCAAAATTACACCAAAAATATCCGCTTGGCAAATCCTTTATCTCATCTTTATCAATCTTGATTATTATGTTCCGATTTTCTTCATGATAAAAACGTCCGCCCTCTTCAGATAAAACCGAATCAAAAATAATTGAGTCTTTGTTTGCAATTTTTGAAAAGATAAGTCTTGAAACCTCATCTTCATCACCGCTGTATACTGCTTCTCTTTGCAAAGTAGGTCCTATTTCCACGGTATCAAAACAGCCTATTTCAGGGGTAAGTCGGACTAAAAACTCTCTTTTTCCGTCAACATCTGCACACAACAGACAAAACAGTGCTTTTCCTGTTGCTTCAAACAGCGGTTGACACCAATGGCTTACTTCCCTTTCTTCGATAGAAATATCACAGAAAATCACTTTCATCGGATAAGGCTTTTTGCATACATATTCTCCGTCTTTCATTTCCCAATCGGAAAGAGAATACAAATCAACTATTTCGTTTTCTCTGCTTTCAAACATTTTCATATTATTAACAGAGTGAAACATTTCCACTATTTTTTCTCTTTCGGGTAATGAAAATACTGATAATAAAACAGGATTATCTTCACAATTAACATCGTTTCTGTCAAGCAAAGCATACGGAATACACGACAGAACCGTTCTTGTGTCCATATTGACTAAATTAGGATAATGCATTAACGCCTTAATTTGTCCCAAAGTTAACCACTTGTGCGATGGCTTACACTCTATTTTTTCATCTTCATCAAAGACAATAATAATATTTCTGTTCCTCTTTTTCAAAAATCTTGATGATTGCTCCGATTGAATTTGGTCAACTAAAATATTGTCTTTATTCGCATTGATAAAATATCGTAAGTACATTGGCTTTTTGCCACCGTGTTTTTGAGTAAAATTGCTTTTTGTGGCTTGGATTGTCGGTGAAAGTTGTATTGTATTTACATTTCCCGGCTCAATTTTCGCTTGAACGAGAAAATGTAAAACACCGTTTATCGGCTTACAGATAAAGCCGAGATATCCGATTTCTTTTTGCAACAGAACAGGCTGTTCAACAACATTACTGCCGCTTACGCTTTTCATTCCTGCAATAGAAAAGAAGGAGCGATTTTTGTTGTGTATTGTTCCGTCACTGCAATCGTAGTGCCAATCATCACATTCGTCCAAAGACACTTTATTAATTTCAACATGAAGCGTTTCGTTTCGCTTTTGCACCCATGAAAGTATGGAATCAATTGTTTCAGTTCCGTCATTTCTTTGCCAAGAATCAACCAGCAATTTGCAAACATTTTGAAGCAAAATAATGTCCTCCAAAAGAAAAAATTTTATACCTTTTTACCAATTTCATCTGCGGTTTCTTTTTTGAGAATACCATGTTCCCTAAAAATTTTGTAATATGAGTAATACTCCTTTATTACACCAATAGGTAAAGTCCATCTTTCCTTTGCTGTCATAAAAGGCTTAAATTCTTTTTTATAAACCTCTCTCCCGTATTTTCTACTCGAAAGACTTTTATCGCGCACTAAAGCAGCATATAATTCTGCAGCCTTTTTTGACCGCAAATAATTTACAGATACACGATCAAACTTATATTCATTCAGCATTTGTTCGTATTGCATTCGTTCAACAATTACATCGTATTTATTTTTCTGCCGTCTGTAAATTGAATTAAAGTTACTTGCTGTACTGTTTACCACTTTTCTGTAACAGTGAACATAATCGGGAAAAATTTCTACATCTGATTTATCAAGATAATATAAAAGAATTGTCCAATCTCCAATAATGGTATGTGTAAAAAGAAGTTTTGATAAATTTTCCCTGTCCGTATCATTCAAAAAAATATTTTTGAACATAAAACAACCTAAATTCGGCATATTCGAAAACTTTTTCAACGACTCCGGGGTAAGTACTTCAACTTTATCAAAATGCTTATATGGTAAAATGTTGTTATTTTCATCAACAATTTTCCCTCTTGCTCCAACCCAGTAAGCGTCAGGATGAGACTCCATATATTCGTACTGCCTTTGCAGACGGTTTTCATCTATGATAAAATCATCACCGTCAATAATACACATATATTTTCCGGTACAATGTTGATATGTATCAAATTCATTCGCTGTGCCACCGATGTTTTTTTCACGGAATATCGGCTTGAAAAAATCATATTTTTGTGCGTATCTTCTTATAATTTCTCTGGAATTATCTGTAGAGCAATCTTCTCCGATAACAACTTCATAATTGAAGTTTACCTTTTGGCACAATATGCTGTCAAAAAGCTTTTCAAGATAATTCTCATGATTGTATACCGTTATGGAAATGCTTAATTCCACCTGATTATCTCTCATAATAAACTCCTGCATTATTATCTGTTTTTATACATTTTCTCATAATAATTTTGATACTCGCCGGATATAATCTCTTCCCACCATTCTCTGTGAGTCAAGTACCAATCTATTGTTTTATCAATGCCGTCGGCAAATTTAGTCTCCGGTAACCACGAAAGCTCGTTGTGAATTTTTGTCGGGTCGATAGCATATCGCATATCGTGACCTTTTCTGTCGGTTACAAAGGTAATAAGGCTTTGCGGTTTATTGAGTTTGTCACAAATGAGTTTTACTATGTCGATATTTCTCATTTCGTTGTGGCCGCCGACATTATAAACTTCGCCTATTCTTCCGTTGTGAATAATCAAGTCAATCGCCTTGCAGTGGTCTTCTACATACAGCCAATCCCTGACATTTTCGCCTTTTCCATATACAGGAAGTGGCTTGTCATTTAACGCATTCGCTATCATAAGCGGAATAAGTTTTTCGGGAAAGTGGAATGGCCCGTAATTATTTGAACAACGGCTAATTGTTACCGGAAGCGCATAAGTGCGGTAATATGCAAGCACAAGCAAATCAGCACTTGCTTTTGAAGAAGAATACGGACTTGAAGTGTGCAAAGGAGTTTCTTCGGTAAAAAACAAATCAGGCCTGTCAAGAGGTAAATCGCCATACACTTCATCGGTAGATACCTGATGATAACGAATATTGCCGTATTTCCTGCAAGCGTCCATAAGAACCTGTGTACCTAATATATTTGTCTGCAAAAAAACCTCGGGATTTTCGATTGAACGGTCAACATGACTTTCAGCCGCAAAATTTACAACTATATCGGGTTTTTCCGTTTCAAAAATTTCGTATATACCCTTGCGGTCACAGATATTCGTTTTGTAAAATTTGAAATTCTTATTTTCAAGCGCTTCTTTTAATGTTGAAAGATTTCCCGCATAGGTAAGACAATCAACGCAGATTATCTTGTAATCGGGATAATTTTTCAACATATAATATACAAAATTCGAGCCGATAAATCCGGCACCGCCTGTTACCAAAATTTTCATTTGTTAATCCTCCTTTGCAAGAGAAATAATATATTTTCCGTAATCGGTCATTTTTAATTCTTTGCCGAGTTTTCGTAAATCTTCTTTTGAAATAAAGCCTTTTCTCCATGCAATTTCTTCGATACATGACATATAAAAGCCTTGCCTTGACTGCACCGCTTCAACATATTGTGCAGCATTTAGAAGTCCTGTCGGTGTTCCCGTATCGAGCCACGCAACACCTCTGCCGAGTAAAACTACATTGAGCTTTCCCATATTAAGATATGCTTCATTTACCGCGGTGATTTCGATTTCGCCTCTTGCGGAAGGCTTAACATTTTTTGCAATATCTACAACGCTGTTATCATAAAAATACAGTCCGGGAACTGCATAATTTGACTTCGGGTTTTTTGGCTTTTCTTCTATGGAAATGACCTTATTGTTTTCATCAAATTCAACTACACCAAATTCAGTCGGGTCTTTTACCGGATAACCGAAAACCGTTGCTCCGTCTAAATTTTCTTTTGCCTGACAGAGAATATTTGTCATATCTTGTCCGTAAAAAATATTGTCACCTAAAATAAGACAAACACTGTCGTCACTGATAAAATCTTTACCAAGTACAAAAGCGTCGGCAAGTCCCCGAGGAGTATCTTGAATTTTATATGTAATCGAAATCCCAAGTTTACTTCCATCACTAAGCAGTTGTTCATAAAGAGGAGTGTCCTCAGGTGTGGAAATAATAAGAATTTCTCTGATGCCCGCAAGCATAAGCATAGAAAGCGGATAATATATCATCGGCTTATCATATACAGGTAAAAGTTGTTTTGATACAACCTTTGTCATAGGATAAAGTCTTGTGCCTTTTCCACCGGCAAGAATGATGCCTTTCATATTTTTCTTCCCCTTATCAATAATATTTTACGCCTTTTTCCTTTTGAATTTGGAAATAAATCCCGTAATTAAGCCCTTTTCATAATCATTAAATGCAATAAAATACATTACAAAAGCGTAAACAACCAGATAAATTAGTCCCTGTGCAAGCAATACAATCCAGTTGTCTGCTTTCCAGAAATAGTTCATTAAAAGTCCCAGTGCAACAAGAACCGCTACAAGCAAGAGTATCGGAATTGTTCTTTTCCAATATCTTTTCATATCCAAATGCATTTTCTTTGAATAATAAATATTCATAATAATTATCGGGCCGATAAGTGTAGCGATAAATGTACCGATAGCAGCACCTAAACCATCCCACATCATAGCAAGCGGAATACTTATTCCTATATCCAACAAAGTAATAAACAAGAATAAAATTGCCCTGAATTTATGCTTGTTCCTCGCTTGCAAAATCTGTACACCGAGTGACTGACTTCTGTTAATCAGCGTAGGTACCATCAAAACTACAATAATATAGTACGCCATACTATACTCGGGTCCTGCCCAAAGATTAATAAAATCTCTGCCGATAACAATAAATCCACTACAAATTAACGCAATAACATAGAGTTGCACTCTGCCGACTTTGATAAACAAATCGGTAACTTCTTCATCGCTTGCATTTTTATATGTCATTCCGACAACTCTCGGGAAAAAGAAAGTAGAGATTGAAGATGAAAAATTCAGATAATACCCATATATTTGTATACTGACTCCGAATACCGCAACAGCGGCAGCGCCGGACACCGCAGCAATAACCATACTGTTTGTTGCATCACTTATTCTGTCAACAACTGTTCCGATAAAAATGAACACAGTATATCCCGTTATTTCTTTAATGAGTGGTATATCAAATTTTGCAAATATGGGTTTATATCCTAATACTTTTCTGGCATAAATGAAATTAGATATCAATACGATAAAGTTAAATACCGTATGTATAACAACCAAACCGATTGCTCTGTAACCCATTGATAAGAAAACCAATATGGTAATCGGAAGAGTAATCTCACGGATTATATCAACTGTTTTTCTGAAAGTAAATCTTTCATGCGCCGTAATTACCGCACCGAAAACACCCATTGGAAAACTGACGGCAAGGTTTACAGTCATAATCATTACAATAATTCTCAAACGAGATGCTTCTGTTGCTGTAAGATTTTGTGACAAAAAGCCGAGGTTATTTGCAAGAACAAAACCGCAAACCAAAGTTACCGCAGCAATGATAAGATATACTTTTATGAATCCGCCGCCTAATTTTCTTTCGGATTCTTTGTCTTCGAGCGCAATATATTTTGCCGTATATTTTATCAACGCACTTTCCAGACCGAGTCCCAAAAACGACAGGTAACTGATAACAGAATTTGCTATTGAATACAAGCCGTATTCGCTTTGCCCCATCATTCTCAGCATCTGCGGAGTATAGAGCAAGCCTGCTATCATCGCGATAGACAGATATACATACGACAGTATTACTCCGCTTTTTATTTCATTTCTTTGTTTCATCGCTTTCTCCTAAAAATCATATCATTTATTGAATCCCATGCTCTTCGTATAATTCATCCGCTTTTTCGATTTTTTTATACTCCGGAAAATCATACAAATAATCGCCCAGTTCCTTTTCAATATACTCCACATCTTTTTTGTCATAACATGTAAGCATAGGCAATGTATATGTAACAGAAACATTCGGATTAAAATGCTTAAACTCATTTTCGGGGCGTTTATCAAAACCCAAATAGTCTATGATTTTTTGTGTCGTATTATAATAATCAAAAATCAGTTCATCATAGTTTACATACAAGGCCTTGTCGGACCTTACTTCATTTTCACATAAGGCACGATAATATTTTACAAAGTTCTCTACATTATCACAAGGCATAAATGCGTTTTCGGTAATACTTCTGTGTGCACCTACATACATGCATCGAGGGTCTCTGTTAACAATTATTACTTTCGTTTCATCAAAAAATTCTGTACCCTTCTGCGAATCGGTAGCAGGAAAAATTTGGTCTATCAGTAAGGGCTTTTCGCTTTTTATACCGGGAAAAGCGTATATAAATTCTTCAACAAATTCTTTTGTTATTTTATTAAATTCATTTTCCGACATCATCGAAAAATATCTTTCCTTTATTGCAGGAAAATGGGCTTCTTTATTTACTGTTTTTCTTAATGCTGACTCTATCTTATTATCAATTTTTCTGAAAAAAACATTTTCTTTTCTTATCGTAATATCGGAGGGATCGAAAATGCTTTTTCCTTTCCATTTCACTTGTATAATTTTGCTTAGATAGTTGTCAATTATATCGTCGTACTTTTTCCCTAATACACCCCTGCAGTTTTCTGCAAAAAAGCCTTTTTTCATTGCTTTTTCAAATCGAATAATAGCATTATTACACGCTATCATTCCGCTTCCGTCGGTCAAAAAATGCTTTAAGTCCATTATACCGTCAGGCATACGAATAAATTGGAATTCTTCGCTTCCGCTAAAGCAATTTACTTCATTAAATTGTCGAACAAAATCATACACAGCAGAAGAACCGCTTGCACCATATCCACTGGTGGAAATAATCTTCATAATTTGCTCTCCTCAATTCAAAACTTTTTGATAAACTTCTTCAATTTGCTTGCAGATTGTATCTTTTGAAAAACGATTTATACAATCTTCACGCAATTTTTTCTTGTCAAATTTATCGTGGTTTTCGTAGATATATCGCATTGCATTTGATAACTCATCAAGGTTTCCGTATTCCACCTTAATGCCGTTTGAGTCGTCGATAATGTCTTCTGCACCCTGGCCTTTTGTTGCAATACAGGGTACGCCGCTTGACAACGCTTCAATATATACAATACCGAATGTTTCAACCTCACTTGTCAGGACAAAAGCATCCGCATCTGCAAAAATCTCTTTACTTTGTTCTTTGGAATATCTTCCGAAAAATTTTATTCTATCGGTTTCATCAAATTCTTTGACAAGATTTTCGAGCTTCTCTCTCTCCACTCCGTCGCCGGCAATCAAAAGATTAACTTTTTCCTCTTTCGAAAAAGTATTGTGAAATGCTCTTATTACCAAATCAATACTTTTATTCTTTTTTAATCCGCATGCAGATAAAAAGTGGAATTCATCTTCATTCTGTTTGTTCTCATTTATGTAAAAATTTCCCGTATCTACAAGATTGGGAATAAAGTATGTATTCTTCTTTACATCAAGTTTATCACATACTTTTTTTTGTAAGTTAGTTCCTACAAAAATAAATGCATCACTTTGCTCAATTGTTTTTTTGACTCGCTTGTAGTCATTATCTGTTGCAGTCCCCAGCAAAAGCCCCGAATAATGCTCTGTCACAACCAACGGAATATTCAGCTTTTCTTTTGCTTTCAAACAATAATAAGCACAACAATGAGAAAAATGAGCGTGCATTATATCGGGAGCTTTTAATCCATTAGCAATATCATCATCAATCTGATTTTTAATTATTTTATAGTAAATATCGGATATATATTTGTCCTGCAATTTATTTAATTTTCCGACTATAGGAATGATAACCTCGTAATTGATTGTTTTAACATTACCATCTTGCCACACATTTTTTGTTATCATTTTTTGTTTGCCTATTCTGGAAACAGAAATTGCTTTAATATTGATAACGGTAACTTCGTGACCTCGTTCTGACAATGCTTCAACCTGTTCCTTAAAATATGAAGATTCTCTGTCTAATTCATTTTTGGGATACCATGGTGGAAAAACATAAATTTTCAAAAAATCACAACCTAAAAAGCAATTATTTTACAAGCACATCTGCAATTCTTTTGCAGGCAAATCCGTCACCGTAGGGGTTTGACGCTTTGCTCATTTTGTCGTATTCGGTCTTATCACTAAGCAACTTTGAAAACTCGTTGTATATCGTTTCTTCGTTTGTTCCGACAAGTTTTAGTGTTCCCGCTTCTATTCCCTCGGGACGCTCTGTTGTATCGCGCATTACCAAAACAGGCTTGCCCATTGACGGAGCCTCTTCCTGAATACCGCCCGAATCTGTAAGGATAAGGTAACTTCTGCTCATAAAATTATGGAAATCAAGAACATCAAGCGGTTCAATCAAACGAATTCTGTCATCGTCGCCGAAAATCTCGTTTGCGGTTTCTCGTACAAGCGGGTTCATATGTATCGGATAGATAGCCTTAACATCATCGTGTTCATCCAAAACGCGCTTGATAGCCCTAAACATATTTTTCATCGGCTCGCCGAGATTTTCTCTCCTGTGGGCGGTAATAAGTATCAGCCTGCTGTCTTTTGCCCATTCGAGTTGTTCATGATAGTAGTCGTCTCTTACTGTGGTTTTCAACGCATCTATTACGGTGTTTCCCGTAACATAAATACCGTCGGGATTTTTTCCCTCTTTGAGCAAATTCTGCTTTGAAAGTTCGGTGGGCGCAAAGTTATATTTGCTGATAATACTTACCGCTTCACGGTTAAATTCTTCGGGGTAAGGTGAATAAATATTGTAAGTGCGAAGTCCCGCTTCGACATGTCCCACGGGAATTTGCATATAAAAACAAGCAAGTGCGGTAACAAAAGTAGTAGAAGTATCACCGTGAACAAGAACAACATCGGGCTTTTCCTGTTCAAGCACTTCTTTGATTTTTTGCAAGATATTTGTTGTAATATCGAAAAGTGTCTGCTTGTCCTTCATAACCGAAAGGTCATAGTCGGGAGTAACGGAGAACGCCTCCAAAACCTGGTCGAGCATCTGTCTGTGCTGACCTGTTACACATACTATTGTGCTGACTTCTTTTCTGCTTTTAAGTTCGTTTACAAGCGGACACATTTTTATTGCTTCCGGTCTTGTACCGAATACTACCATTATTTTTTTCATACTTCCTCCGCAGAATGCTATATCATTTTTGTATATCAAGACACATTTGCTCAAGTTTTTGTGTTATACAGTCATGGTCATATTGAGCAACCTTTTCTTCATTAGGTTCATATAAAAGCGGTTTGCCGGTAATTTTTCTTTCATATTGTATAGCAAGAAAATCCGCAAGGCGCGTTACATCTTCTTTTTGAGTCACTTCTTCTGTGGCAATACCCAAATTGAGCTCCTCGACAAATTTTGTTGCTTCGCTTCTTTTTCTATTACCGCAGGTAATGCTGATAATTGGTTTTTTGAATAAAATATATTCAAAGAGTTTAGCTGCAAACATATCATGCACCAATACAAGTAAACAATCTGCAGAACTCTGTAAATCAAGTGCTTCTTCTCGGGGAAGAAAACCTTTGTCATTTACAACATCTTTCAACCCGTATTTTTCGGCTGTTTGAATAAGTGTTTCGTTGTTTCCTCCTGCGCAGTCAAGGGAAAATTTATAATCGGGATGTGTTTTCAACACTTCTGTTATAGCCATAAAAAGCAAGTCTGCTTTTCTTTCTCCTCCGTACAACGCCCCAGTATGTATAATATGCAAAACGTCATCTTGTATGGTGGAAGTTTTTCTGTATTCATCCATAGAAAAGCCATTTGTTAAAATGCTTATCTTATGCTCATCAAGTGTCAATGATTTTAATAAATCTTCTTTCATTTTTTGCACTACTACAGTAATCGCATCTGCCTTTGATAATTGTTTTTGCATATAATTTCTCATTCTGTGTGTACTGTCACAGTTGTCTTCGATAAACGGCAAATCACGAAAATCGCATATCCATTTGCAGGAGAGTTTTTTCTTCAACTCATAACCGAACATCATCTCAATAATGGGACAAGCAGAAGAAATAACGACATCAATTTGCATATCTTTCGGAATAACATTCTTGCAGATAAAAGAAGCGTATTCCTTTGCCTTTTTCTCCATAGATGAATATAAAATTTTATTTTTCAGTTTTCTCTTGACATTATCACTATCCACATTATCTTCTCTAAATGTTTTTCCGCCATCTTCCCCAACATTTTGCCAAGCATCTCCTGTTGCTGCCGAAAAGTGATTAATGGCAAATTTCTCGTAATCTGTTTTTTGGTTTATTCTTGCGACAAGGATATTGTCTTCATCTTTGTATTTCTCAAATTTCATATCCATATCGTCAAAAGGCTGAGTAACAACGATAACATTATGCGATTTTGCAAGACGCTTTGAGATATTCGTCCAGCGTACGGATGCAATGTTTTTATCGTGTTTGTAAAAAGGTGTGATAACTAAAATATTCATAGCCTTGCTTCTCCGATTACTTTTTTATACAGTTTCATAGCAACTTTATATAAATGCGGCGTTTTTGCAAGCAATGTTGCAGAAGTTTTTACTGTCTTTTCGCATATATCACTTGACTTTATTTCTCCTAAATGCTCCTTTATAAAACTTCTTATTTTTTGTGCGTCTTTCTCATACTCTTTCTGTCCGATAATCATATTATACAGACCAACATAAAAGAGGACTTCTCGACGCAGTGCATATTTCTCAAGTTCGGGATAATTTTCTTTGCAATCAAGTCGCACCTCGTCCCAAAAATATACAGAGTCAATTTTCTTTTGAGAAACTCCCGAATTGGTAATTGCACCTGTTCGCTTTTGCAGATAATAATATTTTGATTTACCTACAACAACCGTCTTTTCGGTGTGTTTAAACAGTTCAATACAGAAAGGATTGTCTTCACCCAGAATCCCTTTGATAAATCTTAAATGATTTTCGCTGTGAGTTTTGTTTCCGATAAAGGATGCTTTGTATAATTTATTCCACGCAAAGGGATCTAAAGTTACTCCGTACAGATATTCTTTGAGTGCTTCCACTCCGTCATAAACGACTTCACTGCCATCGTTTCCGATTTCCTGTGTTTCGCCGTCTTCCCAAAAGCGTATATATCTACAGCACGAAACATCTGCATCGTATTTCTCAACTGCATTTATCAGCATTTCAAACATATCAACGGCTATATAGTCATCACTGTCAACAAAGCCTATATAGTCGCCTGTTGATACATCAATACCGGCATTTCGTGCGTCAGACAAACCGCCGTTTTCTTTATGAACGACAACTATTCTGTCGTCTTTTTTTGCATACTCGTCACAAATAGCGGGGCAGTTATCCGCAGCACCATCATCTACTAATATGATTTCAAGATTTTTATATGTCTGTGACAAAATACTGTCAATACATTTTCTGAGATAATTTTCTACGTTGTAAATCGGTACTATGATTGATATTTTTTTATCTTCCATATCTGTCTCCGTTGTTATAAAGCAATACTCTTTATTAGTGCGTAAAACTATTTCTTAAAACTCTCAAGTTTCTTTGTGCCGACAGTATTTCGAAGCACTCCGACAATATACCTTCTGAAACGGTCCTTGAGTGTTGTTTCTTCTTTTTTCTCACTCTTCCAACTTTGGTCAAAATGATGAATGGCATAGCTTTTCTTTGATGGCTTGTTAAATATTCTGGAAAAGTTGTTAGGACAAAAATAGATTTGCGGATAAATTGTCATCCCGTCAATCGTTTGCTTCTTTCCGTTGAGAAGTATACCGTTCGCAATAAAATCGTCCGAAATAATATGTGTATTTGTAGTAATATCATAACTTCCGTCTTCTTTGATAAAGGTTGCGGTTTCATAGTAATCAAGCAGTTTCTTTATCAAAGCATCTCCCTTTTTAGCACCCATAACGGCGGTAACGGGAGAGTCTTTTGATTCAAACCCCGTAAACGAATTATCATTCAAAAATTCATCCAAGGGCTTTAATACCTCAACATCGGTATCAAGATATATTCCGCCTTGAGTATACAAAGCATAAAGTCTTGCATAATCGGAAACAAACGCCCATTTTTTTGCTTCATATGCCTGTTTGGTATAAAGCGAAATGTTTACATCAAAGTTATCTTCGTTCCATTCGATTATTTCATAATCGGGAAGATACTTTTTCCAACTTTCCATACAATCTCTTATGAGTCCGGATTTTTCATTTCTTCCGAACCAACAGTAATGAATTTTTTTCGGTATCATAATTACTCCTGACTATACTTAACAAATTAAAATTATATCAATACATTTTTCGAGATAATTCTTTACTTTTAATGTTGATATTATTATCGATGTTTTCTTCTGTTGTCTTATTTGTCGCCCCTGCTCTAACAGTTATTTCACTTGCTATACCGTATAGAAGAACAAATATGTAAGTGAATTTCTCTCTGTGCCGTAATGCCGAACCGGAATTTGATACACCCCAGCCGAACATAAATGATGCTACAAGACATAACATAACGAGAATGAACATGTAACTTCGGATATTTCCTTTTCCCGATACGGTTCTTGTATTCTTGTTTGCATAGGTTTTGATAACAACAATAACTGTATAAATGTAGAAAAGAGCACTACTGAAAAATGCAAAAATATCTCCGATACTTCTCCAACGCCACGGCATAGGCGAACAAATAAAATAGACAATTCGAATAGGTGTATTGACAATAAGGTCCAAAACAGCAGGAAGTCCCTGTATTCCTATCGTATATTCACTACCACCCGTGTTGTAGCCGGTTGCATTCTTTGTCAATGATTCAGCCGACATATCTCCGCCGATTTTACCAAGGAAATCTTCACCGTAAGTTGACAAAAGATACAGCGAAACAAATAACACTATTACAATAAGTACTATTCTGTAAGGCGTAATCATTAGTTTTCTCTCCTTATTGTTAATGAGGAAGTAGAATACCACATATACGATAGCGCCCACTGTACCACCCATATGGAAAAGTCCACCTATAAGTGAAAAAATTATTGCAAAAATAAAATTAACAGCACTCGCTCCAAACCACCATTTTGTGTATAGATAAAGCGACAGAACAAGGCAGAAAGCAATAAACGATTCCTGCAAAAAGAAAGTGGTAATCATCATAGAGTTCGGCAAAAATGCAGCAAATATCATAGTTGTTTTCTTAACATTTTCACTAACTTCAAACATAGTCAGTATTCGGTAAATGAGAATGATAGAACATATTGCAAAAAAGACATGCAAAAACTGTACTGTAATTTTTTGGTCTCCGATAAATTTGAAAATTTGCCCGACATAATAACGATAGTCTTTCAGTTCTACCTTATCCGCACGTTGACCGAAAGCATAGCTGACACCCATTGAATAATAATATTCAGCGTCACCTTCACTGTTAGGAAGAATGTATATTCCTCTTGCATAGACATCCCAAAACAGAATAAGTATCCTGACAATAAAAGAAGACATAATGATACCTTTGTATTTTTTAGCATCATCGTCGTTCATAGAAAAGTTTATTGCTAAACTGACTACAACAATGTTGATGAGCAAAAATACAATTGCTACCGCATTCATATTTGTATCGCCGTTTGGTTGAAACATTAAGTTTACCAGTAAACCTTCAACCAAAAATACAAAAACAGAGAAAATCATATATCCTCCAAAACATCCTTCTTTATTCTTTCATATAAAATCAATAGGAAAACATCTGCTATTACTTTTCATCAGGTTTTACAGTAAGAATTATTGCTTCATCAAAAGGAACAACTATATATTTATTTTCAAAACAAGATGAGCTTTCTTTCGAATATTCCAAACCGCCGTAAACTTTTTTTACAACAGATATTCCCAAAAAAGGTGTAACGCATTTTCCGAAAAACTTTGAAAATTTAACTTTTTTACCTATTCCTTTGCCAATGGAATCCATCAGTTTTACAGCGGAAACACTTATATCGTCCTGTGGCGTAAAGACTCCGGCCGCTTTGCTTTCAACAATCAACCGACAAAGTTCACAAAGGTTGTCTATGTAAAGCATACTTTGCTTTGCATCTTCAAAAGCCATAGGTATAACAGGAACTTTTCTTGTGATTGCCGTAAAATTAGTGATATATCCGCCTTTGCAGTTTTTTCCGTAAACATTTGGCGGACGAACAATCGAAACAGTAAAATTTTCGTCTTCAAGAGGAATAAGTTTTTCCTCTGCCACAGCCTTACTTTTTCCGTATAAAGTAGTCGGGTTGAGTGGCGTATTCTCGTCAATAAATCCGCTGTTCGGTAATTCTTTATCTATACCATAAACGCTCATCGAACTGAAAAAGACAAATTGTTTTACTTTTTCCGATTTTGCTTTTTGTGCTATTTCAAAAGGCAAATCAACATTTACTTTTTTGTATATTTCCCAATCGGTAATGTCTTTTCTGTGAACTATTCCCGCTACATGAATAATAGCATCAAAAGAAGTAAAATCGGATTTCTTCCAATCATCATTTCTTACATCAACACAAGAAACCTCGTGCCCCTTATTTTTGAGCCAATCTTCTATATGAGTGCCGATATAACTATCTGCCCCGCTGATTAGTACATTCATATTTTCACCTGCTGAAAATTTATTCAGTCAATCTTGAATACAATTCCTGTGCAATTAAATTACAGTCATATTTTGAAACATCTAAATTTGACATTTTCTTTCTTAACTCATCGTTGTGAATTAGTTCTTTGACTCTCTGCGCCATAGAAACATAGTCATTTACATCGACCAAGAATCCGTTTTCACCATCGGTTATTACCGTAACATGGCCTCGGTTTCCCGTCGCCACAACAGGAAGTCCGCAATACATCGCCTCGACAAGATTAATTCCGAATCCCTCACGAATACTTGAAGCAGTACAAATATCACAAGCCGACATCAGTTCTCCTATGTCGTTTCTCCATCCTAAAAAAGTTACCGAGTCCGCGACTCCTTTTTCTTCTGCATATTTTCTATATCCGCCGTCCGTGTAATCGGGGCCCGGAAGAATGAGACATACGTCTTCATTTTGTTCTTTCAAAAGACAAAGTGTGTCAATAAGCATTGTCTGATTTTTATTCGGCAACAATTCGGCAACATAAATCAAAGCGGTAGTGCCGTCTTTTATGTTGAGCAGTTCTCGGTACTCTTTTCTTGCGAGGGCCTTGTCTTCAATTTTGAGTCTGTCAAAATTCACTCCTACCTCGGGAACAAGTTCAACTTTCATCTTTTTATTAAATTTTTCTTTTACAAGGTCATAATCCTGCTGATTAACAGCAAAGAAAACATCCGTATATCTTGCAAGATACTTTTCTATCGGATAATAAATAAGCCAGTTTATTTTCGGAGCACCCTTGAAAAAATGCAGTCCGTGAGCACAGTAAACAACCTTAGTTCCTTTTTTTCGAGCAGACTTTGCTGCCATTCGTGCAACAAGACCGCCGACGGGAGTATGACAAAAAACGATATCATAATTACCATTGTCTATTATCCCTTTAAGCTCTTTGATACCCTTTATCGTCTTAAAAGTAAACGGTGAACGTTTCCAACAGGTATGAAACTGATTATCACAGTAGGGTACTTCTTCGTCCCCGGAACAGGCAACATCAACCTGATAGCCGTTATCTTTAAATGCTTTTATTGTCGGAATATGAAATTTTATGATGTGTTCTTTTGCTACATTAGCAACAATTAATATCTTTCCCATATCTCTCTTTCGGTTTATTTAACCGTTGTTTCCTCTTTATCTTTATTGAGTTCGCCTGTTCCGCCTTCAACCACTCCGTCATGAGCAAGCACGCTGAATATCGAACCGATAAAACATTTTACATCAAAAGCAAAACTTAAATTTTCTACATATTCGCCGTCAAATTTTGCCTTAACATCAATTTCAAGTTCATCTCTGCCGTTAATCTGAGCCCAGCCGGTAAGCCCGGGTTTTACATTATTTGCGCCGTACTTGTCGCGCTCTGCAATCAAGTCGTCTTGGTTCCACAAAGCGGGGCGCGGACCGATAATGCTCATATTGCCGATAAAAATATCAAAAATCTGGGGCAATTCGTCAAAACTCGATTTTCTCAAAAATCTTCCGACACGGGTGATGTATTGGTCGGGGTCGTCAAGAAGATGTGTCGGTGTGTCGTGGGGAGTAGACATCTTCATTGAGCGGAATTTATGTAACGGGAAAAGTTTTTTGTCTTTTCCGACTCTTTTTTGTGTAAAAAACGCGGGGCCCGGGTCATCAATCTTTATCGCAATAATCAAGAACAAAAACAAAGGCGATAAAAATACCAAAGCACAAAGTGACAAAAAGATATCCAAAAAGCGTTTTATGTGCCGTTCATACATAAAATGCACCCCCAAAATTCTCAAAAAGTCCTAATTTCTCACAGTAACCCATAATATATTGAAATTATACCACGACCGACATTTTTAGTCAATCAAAATTTAGCAAAGAGATAGCATTATATATGTAAATATTTTCTTTTATATCAATTATTACCTATTGTTACAAAATTTCCCTGTAACATCAGAAGAAAATCTTATCGGATATTGCTCGGCATATATTTCCGCCTTCGTTCATATACATTAGCAGAATGTGAGGTTATATGATGAAAGGAAATGTAGAACTTCGGGCTGTTAATTTGGGCGAATACATAGTCAAGAGCAAATCAACCGTAAGGCAGACGGCAAAACAATTTTCAATAAGCAAAAGTACCGTTCACAAAGATGTCACCGAACGGCTGTCAAGAATAAATCCGACTTTGTACAAAGAAGTACGAAAAGTCCTGAATCAGAACAAAGAAGAAAGACACATAAGAGGCGGAATCGCAACAAAAAACAAATACCTCTTAATGTCGTCAAAACAAGATATACACTGAGTTTCTCACCGTTTGCAAGTTATAATGCAGGCGGTATTTTTTTGCTTGTTTTCATCACGGAAAGAGGCAAAGAAATTTTTCTTTACTTTATAATAAAAAGGTAGTATAATTATCGTGGATGATAATGGATATATATGCAGATTTTTCCGTTATCGGTTAAGGAGAATTGTACTATGAATATTCCTTTTTCACCTCCCGATATTACCGAAGAAGAAATAGCAGAAGTTGTCGACACTCTGCGCTCGGGATGGATAACAACAGGACCGAAAACAAAAAAACTTGAAGCCGAAATTGCAAAGATTTGCAACACCAAAAAGGCTGTATGTCTTTCTTCACAGACTTCCTGCGCCGAGATGACTTTGCGCGTACTCGGAGTAGGCCCCGGAGACGAAGTCATCGTTCCCGCATACACCTACACGGCATCGGCTTCGATAATATATCATGTCGGTGCAACGCCCGTTTTGATTGACTGCAAAAAAGACAGTTACGAAATGGATTACGACAAAATGGAGCAGGCAATTACACCGAAAACCAAGGTAATTATTCCCGTCGATTTAGCAGGAGTAGTCTGCGATTATGACAGAATTTTCGAAGCGGTAGAAAGAAAACGCAGCCTTTTCAAGCCGTCTGCAAATCCCATTCAACTTGCTTTGTCGAGAGTCATCGTAATGAGCGACGCAGCCCATGCTTTCGGTTCAATGCGAAACGGCAAAATGTGTGGCGAAATAGCCGATTTCACCTGCTTCTCTTTCCATGCCGTCAAGAATATGACAACAGCCGAGGGCGGTGCCGCTACCTGGAAAGAAATTCCCGGAATCGACTCCGATGTACTCTATAAAAACTATATGCTTATGACACTTCACGGACAGACAAAAGACGCCCTCGCAAAAACAAAAGGCAGCAGCTGGGAATATGATGTCGTCGATACCCAGTACAAGTGCAATATGCCCGACGTCCTCGCTTCTTTGGGACTTGCTCAGTTGAGAAGATACGAAAGTATGCTCAACCGCCGTCACGAACTTATCAAGCGATACGACAAAGCGTTTGAAAACCTTAATGTACAAACCCTTTGCCACAGCGGGGATAACTTCCGTTCAAACGGTCACCTTTATCTTGTTCGCTTTATCGGAAAAGACGCTGATTTCCGCAACGAATTTTACGACAGAATGAAAGAAAAAGGCATTGCCTGTAATGTACATTTCAAACCGCTTCCGATGATGACGGCATACAAGCAAAAAGGCTTTGATATCGTTGATTTTCCTTATGCATATAATCAGCACAAAAATCAACTCACCCTGCCTCTTTACTCTGCTTTAACAGATGAACAGGTAGAGTATATCATCAGCTCATTTATCGAGATTTACAACGATATGACCTAAAATAAGGCTGCCTGTGGCAGCCTTTTCTTGAAAAATTTTCTTATTTTCATCAAATTTACACTTATTGTTTTCAGTTTATTCATTTATTTTTATTTATAAGGTATTATAATATAACAAAATAATCGGGGAGGCTACTATGAACAACGCAAAAATTCTTATCGTTGATGATGACACAAACATCTGCGAACTTTTACGACTTTATATAGAAAAAGAGGGCTACACAACCGTTATCGCAAACGACGGTGAAGAGGCGGTATCTCTTTTCGAAAAAGAAAAACCCAGCCTTGTTTTGCTCGACATAATGCTGCCGAAACTCGACGGCTGGCAGGTTTGCAGAGAAATAAGAAAAACCTCGGAATGTCCGATAATTATGCTCACCGCAAAAGGCGAAGTTTTCGACAAAATCCTCGGTCTTGAACTCGGTGCAGACGACTATGTTGTAAAGCCTTTCGAAGCAAAAGAAGTTGTCGCAAGAATTCGTGCCGTACTGCGCAGAAGCGGTGCTAACGAAGACGAAAAAGTTAAGGAAGTCGTTTACGATAAACTCGTCGTAAACCTCACGAACTACGAACTCAAAGTTGACGGAAAAGTTATCGACACCCCGCCGAAGGAACTCGAACTTCTCTACCACCTTGCAAGCCATCCGAACAAAGTCTTTACCCGTGACCAATTGCTCTACCAGGTATGGGGCTTTGATTACTACTACGGCGACAGCCGTACAATAGATGTACACATCAAAAGAATAAGAGAGAAGATAGAGGGCGTTTCCGACAAATGGGAACTGCGCACTATCTGGAGAGTAGGATACAGATTTGACACCAAAGAATAAAAAAGGAAGTTTTTCCGTCAAACTGTCACTTTTCAAAAAGTATCTCGGTTTCGGCTTTTTTATTCTGCTTATCAGTTTTGTCGCTTTGGGACTTACGATGTATTTTTTCGTGACCGATTACTGGGAAGGTCAGAAAAAGATAAGCCTCATTGAAAACGCCAATCAGGTTGCGGAGGTTGTCGAAGCATCGTCAAGTTACAACTCCCAAAACCGCGTACTGATAGTAGATGACCCCGACCTCTTTACTCTTACCATTTCCACTATCTCAAAGAGTATCGACGGAGATATTTTTGTTGTCAACAATAAAGGAAAATGCCAGTATTGTTCGGAACAAACCGATTGTGTTCACATAAATAATAATATCCCGTCAAGTATCCTTGCAAAAACAGCCGGCGGCGAGTTTTTCGAGTCGGGAAACCTTGACGGATTTTACAAAGATTCATATTACACAGCAGGTGTACCCATCACCGCGCGCAGCCAGGGAATAAATGTCATTGTTGCATTTTGCTATGTTTCCACCCGTTCCACCTTCGTTTCGCAAATAACGATGTCATTTATGAAAATCTTTATCACTGCCGCACTTTTGACTATGCTGATGGTCATTTTGCTTGTTATGATAATGTCGTATACTATGGTGCGCCCGCTGAAAATTATGTCGAATGCGGCAAAGAAATTTGCCGTCGGCGACTTTTCTATCAGAGTCCCCGTCACCTCGGATGATGAAATCGGTGAACTTGCAACAGCACTAAACTATATGGCAGACTCACTCTCGGCAAGCGAGGGTATGAGAAGAAGCTTTATCGCCAATGTCAGCCACGAACTCAAAACCCCGATGACCACGATAGCAGGCTTTATTGACGGTATGCTCGACGGCACTATCCCGATAGAGAGCCAACCCCACTATATGAGCATAGTATCAAACGAAGTAAAGCGTCTGTCCCGCCTTGTTACATCTATGCTTTCTTTGTCGAGGATAGACAACGGTGAATTAAAGGTTTCCCGTCAGGATTTTGAACTTTTCTCAACCATCATTACAATCCTTATGGGATTTGAACAGAAAATAACCGAGAGAAAAATTGACATCAGAGGGCTTGACGATTTCAAAAGTTGTACCGTCAATGCCGACCCCGACTTGATGTATCAGGTTATATATAACCTTATTGAAAATGCGGTGAAATTCACAAACGAAGGCGGATATATCGAATTTACACTCGTAGAAACAAAATACGATGTTTCCGTATCTATCACAAATTCGGGCGCGGGTATTCCCCCCGAAGATATTCGCTACATTTTCGACAGATTTTACAAAACCGACAAGTCCCGCAGTATCGACAAAAAAGGTATGGGACTCGGACTTTTCATTTCAAAATCAATTATGCGTTTGCATTCGGGAGATATTTTTGTTGAATCGGAAGTAAACAAATATTGCCGTTTTACTTTCCGTTTGCCGAAAATCATCACCCAAAAACCAAGCAAACAGAATAAACAGAAAAAATATATTGAAACTACGGCAACTACCGACACGGAGGAATAATTATGGACGAATTTAACCCTATTTCAGAATACGAACCGATAACGGAGGACATGAGCTCTCAAGTCCCGCAAGACAAAGAACCTGTAAACGAACAGGAAGAAGTTGCACAGCCGATTGATACTCCTTTGCAAGCAGATGAGCAGAGCATTCCCGAGATACCTCAAAACCCGACAGAGCAAACCCCACCTCAAAACCCTTACGAGCAGTATCAACCGACACAAACTCAGCCTATCGGTACTGTTTCTTACCAAAACCCTCAATACCCTCAACCACCGTATCAAGGACAGTATGGCACATATCCGCAAAACCCTGCACCGCCTGTACCTCCTGTACAATATCCGAGTAATCCGAATATGCCGTATCAGGGACCGTATTACCAAAATCAGGGACAGCCTCAACCGCCCCAAAACCCGTATGACAGCAGATATCCAAGACAGAATAACGGTCAGTTTAACCCATATGCAACACAGTATCAGCCGACACCGCAAAAGAAAAAGATGGCAAAATCTAGTATATATATTATTGTATTGAGTTGCCTGCTTGCTGTATTTGTTATAGGCTTTATCATTTCCTGCGCTGCTCTTATCGCCAAAAACAAAGAAGAACAGAAAAAAGACGACGGCTACTCATTCTTCGGTGATTTTGATGATTTCTTCGGCTCACAAGATGACGAAAACATTTTCCCGTTTTCTAACGGAAAAACCGCAGACGGCGAAGAATTCGATGTTGATGTTACCCTAAAAACAGACGACGGATTAACACAAACAAACGGCTCACAGGACAACAGCGCAAAGCCCGATGAAAAAGCCGAAGCGCTGAAAGAAACCGACCTGCCGAAAGATAAAGACGACGAAAAATATACCGCACAAAGCGCGTTTAAAGATGTATCCTCTTCTGTTGTTGCCATCTTGTGTTATGAAAAAGAGATAACAGACGACAAAGAAGGCCTTGTCGGTGAAGGTACGGGAACGGTTGTATCAAACGACGGATATATCGTAACAAACGCCCATGTAATCGGAAACTCCAAAGCATATCCGATAAAAGTTATTTCAAGCGACGAAAAAGAATATACGGCGAAAGTTGTCGGCTATGATACCCGCACAGACCTTGCCGTTCTAAAAGTAGACACAAAAGACCTCAAAGCCGTAACTTTCGGAAAATTTTCAAATGTTGAAGTCGGTGATGATGTTGTAGCTATCGGCAACCCCGGTGGCTCGGACTTCCAAAATTCCCTGACAAAAGGTATTGTATCGGCAACCGAAAGAAGCCTTCAGCTTAACAAAATGGTTAAATATATCCAGATTGACGCCGCTATCAATCCCGGAAACTCCGGTGGCCCTCTGTGCAATATTTACGGCCAGGTTATCGGTATCAACACGGCAAAAATCAGTTCCGATGTATACGAAAATATGGGATTTGCTATTCCTTGTAACACAGTAGTTGAAATCGCAAACGACCTCATTCACTACGGCTATGTAAAAGGCAGAGTTGCCTTGGGTATAGCAGGAACTCAGGTAACCGATGAAGAAGTTTCCGCCTACGGTGTTCCCCACGGAATCCTTGTTTCGGAAATAACAAAAGGCGGTCCTCTTGATAACGGTGATGTCAAAAAAGGCGATATCATCACCGCTGTAGACGGTAAAGAAATCTCAACTTTCCAGGATGTTTACGAGATTTTAAGCAAGCACAAAGACGGTGACAAAATCAGCATTTCCGTTTATCGCACAGAAAAGTAACCAAACAAATTACCGCCCGAAAGGAGAAATCCTCTCGGGCGGTTTGTTTTGCCAAAAATTATTCAATATGGTTTTGTGTTGCAGGCTGTGTTCCGACTTGTGTAGCCGTCTGTGTCGGTGACTGTGTCGCTACAGTCGCACTGTCGGGTGTTGCTTCGCTGTCGATATACATATATGTCATCATTTCGTACAAGGTTTCGTCAAAAGTCGTACCGTAACGATAGAAGTTTTTAAGCGGGATTTTTTTCACTCTGTTTTGTGTAATTGCCGACATATTGGAAAGTTCGCTGTCGTTTTGTATCATTTGCAATACTTTGTCATTATCATAGAAAATAAATGTCGGTGTGCCCATTTTCAACTGCGACTTATCAACAATAACAAATTCCTGTTCGCTTTTTTGCTCCGAGAAAATATTTACAGCCGCATTGTAAGAAAACATCTCGCTTTGCAGTGTTGCACTTTTGAATGTTGCAAGTTGTCCGCTTTCCGAAAGGAAAAGATAGCAATCGGTTTTGACGATTTTCTTTGATACAGAAGACTGATAGGATTTCATAGTATCGTAGAGTTTGGAAAATGCCAAAAGTCCTTTTTCTTTACCCTTGACATTTCCGCCGAGTATCATACCGATATTTCCGTACAGCGTTTCGAGTTCGGCTTTGTTATGAGGAACAGATAAGGTAACAGTAGTAATCTTTTCTTTTTCGAGTTTTTCTTTTGTTGTGCTGTTTAATGTTTCATCACAAATAACCAAATCGGCACCGTTTGATTTTATTAAATCAACAGAAGGGCTGTCAGACGCTCCGACTACGGGTACTACCGACAAAAAACTTTGGTCACAACTGACGCTTCTGCCGACCATTTTTACATCATAGCCTATATATGAGATAATATCCGCGATACAATCGTTGAGAACTACGATGTTTTTCGGTTCTTCTTTTATTGTAACGCCGTCAAAAACAACGGGATATTCGCCCGAACCGTCTTTTGAACATCCTGCAAAAATAAAACAAAATGAAAACAAAAGACAAACGGCTAAAAATGTTGCTGTTGTTTTTCTTACCATAATAACACCCCAGAATATAATTTTTATCTACTTTATTTTATCCGATTCGACACACTTAGTCAATCAATATTAAAAAATTTACGATTTGTTAAAAATTTTTTCAAAAAACACTTGCATTTTATAAAACAGGGTGCTATAATAAGCAGGTCGTTGAAAAACGAATACAGTTGGTGTCGATGACGCAGGGGGTCCACCCGTTCCCATCCCGAACACAGAAGTTAAGCCCTGTAGTGCCGACAATACTTGGCTGGCGACGGCCCGGGAAAATAGGAAGATGCCAACACATAGAGGCTTCCACCCAATAGGGTGGTTGTT
>JAGHTC010000006.1 GCA_018065465.1 Candidatus Ruminococcus equi | reverse complement strand
GACTAATATTGTAAAAAGAATTATACTTTGAAAAACTGCGGATATAGCTCATTTGGTAGAGCGCCACCTTCCCAAGGTGGATGTGGCGGGTTCGAGCCCCGTTATCCGCTCCAAAAAAATCCCATTTGTAAATCACAAATGGGATTTTGTTTATTTTTTAAGGAAATAGTCCATCATTGTAAAACCTTTTTCAATGTAGTTCCCTGTTTTTGATGCGGTATCTTCGTTGAAATTTTCGATGTTGGAGTTGATTTCATCTTTCGAAGAATAAATCAAATACGGAACGGCTTTTGATGAATGAGTACGGATATTAAGCGGTGTCGGGTGGTCGGGACATACCAAAACAGCAAAGTCGTCATAACCTTTGAGAAAATCCACAACAGGAGTGAGGGTTTTTTCATCTATCAACTCAATAGACTTAATTTTATTCTCGGGTTCTCCCCTGTGTCCGCACTCGTCGGGTGCTTCGACATGGATATATACAAGGTCCTGACCTTTTTTAAACTCATCAATAGCAGCCTTACATTTACCGTCAAAGTTGGTATCAATGTACCCTGTTGCACCGTCAACATCAACAGAATTCATTTCGGCACAAATTGCAATACCTTTTAATAAATCTACAGCAGATATCATACTGCCCTTTTTCGAAAACTTGCTGTAAAAACTGTCGAGTTTCGGTTTTGTTCCTTCGCCCCAAAGCCAAATAGAATTTGCGGGACGCTTGCCGTTTTTAACTCTTTCCAAATTTACAGGATGGTCTTTTAAGAGGTCATAACTCTTTTTCATCATTTCGTAGAGTTCTGCAACATCGCTCCCCTGCGGAATATATTCTTTTATCGGTCTGCCTGTAATATCGTGCGGGGGTGTCAGTATGCCGGGGTGCGGGTTGCCGTTTTTCCAAACCAGACAATGGCGATAAGAAACGCCAGAATAGAAACTGAATGTATCGTTGCCGAGTTTACTTTGTATATAGTCAACAAGAATTTTTGCTTCAGCTGTAGAGATATCATCGGAGCAATAGTCAACCATAGTTTTGTCTTCATAATTTTCCTCGTCGGACAAAGTGACTAAATTACACCTGAATGTAACATCAGTTAAGGATAAATCTATGCCGATAGATGCCGCTTCAAGGGGCGACCTGCCCGAATAATACTTTGCAGGCTCATAACCTAAAACAGACAGATTTGCAACATCGGAGCCAGGCTTCATTCCGTCTATTACGGTCTTTACAAGTCCTACTTCACCCTTGCTTGCAAGCATATCCATAGTTGGCTTTTTTGCGAGCATCATAGGTGTTTTATTATCAAGTCCCGAATATGGCTCATCAGCCATACCGTCACATAGCATTACTAAATATTTCAATGAATTTGTTCCTTTCGATTATTTGATTTCACCTTGAGAGAGTGATTTAAGATAAGCGTTGATAAAGCCGTCGAGGTCGCCGTCCATAACAGCGTTTACATTACCTGTTTCGAAATTAGTTCTGTGGTCTTTTACAAGTGTGTAGGGCATAAAAACATAAGAGCGGATTTGGCTGCCCCATGTAATTTCCTTTTGAACGCCTTTGATATCTTCTATCTTTTCAAGATGTTCACGCTCTTTGATTTCCATAAGCTTTGAAACAAGCATTTTCATAGCGACATCACGGTTTTGGTATTGGCTACGCTCAACCTGGGAAGCAACAACTATGCCTGTCGGAATATGAGTAAGTCGAACGGCAGAAGAAGTTTTGTTGACTTTTTGTCCGCCTGCACCGGATGCACGGTAAACATCCATCTTGATTTCTTCGGGCGGGATTTCGACTTTTATATCATCATTTATTTCAGGCATGACTTCGAGGGAAGAAAAACTTGTGTGGCGTCTTCCTGCTGAATCAAACGGCGAAACACGAACAAGCCTGTGAACGCCCGCTTCACTTTTGAGATAGCCGTAAGCATTTTCGCCCTCAATAAGCAAAACGGCAGATTTTAGTCCTGCTTCATCGCCGTCTAAATAGTCAATTTCCTTAACATTAAAGTTGTGCGCCGCAGCCCAGCGGGTATACATACGATAAAGCATTTCTGCCCAGTCCTGTGCTTCTGTACCGCCTGAACCTGCGTGGAAAGTCAAGATTGCATTATTTTTGTCGTACTCGCCTGTGAGCAAAGTCTCAAGTCGCTGTCTTTCGAGATTAGTCTTTACATTTTCAACTTCGCTTTGTGCTTCTTCAAGCAAAGACAGGTCTTCTTCTTCGTTTGCAAGTTCAATAAGCGCTAAAGTATCTTCGTAGGAAGATTGCAATTTTTCGTATTTCTCAACCTTTGATTTGAGATTGGAAGTCTTCTGCAAAATCTTCTGTGAATTTTCCATATCATCCCAAAAGCCGGGCTCCGCTGCGCGGTTTTCAAGTTGTTCGATTTCGCTTTTCATTGCATCAAGCGACAAAGCAGACTTCAAATCCTCTATTTCGGGATAAAGTCCTTCTAATTCTAGTTTTAATTCTTCAAACTGGAGCATATTTTGCACCTCATAATAAAAATATGTTATATTATACTTCATTGTTTAGAAATTGTAAAGTTGAATAAAATAATTATTAGTTGCAGTTTTAAGAATATTTTGTTATAATATACTAAATTATTATGTCAAGGAGTAAATAAATGGACTATATAGGAAACAAATGTCCTGTTTGCAATAATTATTTTCACGCAAATGATGATATTGTAGTATGTCCCGAATGCGGTACACCCCATCACAGAGAATGCTACGAAAGTCTCTCTCATTGTGCAAAAGAAGACTTGCACGCAGAGGGATATGATTTTGCAAAAGAAAACGAGCCACAAGAAGACGAAAGTATTATCTGCAAAAGATGCGGTCACAAAAATGAAAAAGATGCTTTTTTCTGTAGTAAATGTGCTTTACCGCTTAATCAAGACACCGCTCAAAACATGTTTTCTTCCGCACAGGGTAATTTCGGACAAACACCCCCATATACTCAGCAAACAAGTCAAAATAGTCAGGGTATGCCCTTTTCTATGCCTTTTGACCCGTTTGATCCCTTGTCGGGTGTTCCGTCTGATTTTGATATGGGAAATTCTGTAACAGCAGGCGAAATGTCAAAGTATGTAAAGCAAAACACACCGTATTTTATCAGAGTTTTCAGCAATATTAAAAACTTTACAAAATCAAAATTTAACTTTTCTGCCGCAATATTTACCGGAATTTATCTTTTATACAGAAAGATGTATAAAATCGGTGCTGTTATTACTGCAATTCAGTTAGCAATTCTTTCATTCTCGGTTTATATTGATTACTATGTTTTATCGAGTTCGGAATTCACTACAATAATGAACAAAATAAATAACCTTGCCGCTACAGGTCTGAATTCTCAAGCAACTTTAACTAAGTTTACGGAACTGATGAACAGTCTTACGGGATATCAGATATTTGTTCTTTATCTTCCTATGATATTCAATATCATTCAAATCGTACTTATGGTAGTAATCGGCTGTTGTGCTAACAGAATGTACTATAACCACTGTTTAAAACAGATAGGTAAAATTAAAGAAAAATCTACTGACAAGCAACAATCTGACACATTACTGCAAACTAAAGGCGGTGTCAACACGGCTCTCGCCGCATCAATGTTCATCACCTATATAGTTATTAACTATTTACCTGCTATACTAATGAATTTCTAAAACAAGGAGGATTATTATGAAAATCACAAAAGCAGTTATTCCTGCTGCAGGAATGGGCACAAGAGTTTTGCCCGCAACAAAAGCAATGCCGAAAGAGATGTTTCCTATCGTTGACAAGCCTGCTATTCAATATCTTGTTGAAGAAGCAGTAAACTCGGGAATTACCGATATACTTATTATCACAAACCGCGGAAAAGCACTTATGGAAGACCATTTTGATAAAAATCCGGCGCTTGAAAAAAGTCTTCTCGATAACAGTAAATTTGCTCTTTATGATTCAATCAAAGATTTGCATAATCTTGCCAACATCTATTACATAAGGCAAGTTGAAACAAAAGGCTTAGGCCATGCTGTTTCGCGTGCAAAGGCTTTTGTAGGAGATGAGCCTTTTGCCGTTTTATACGGCGATGATGTTATTGTCGGCGATGTTCCCGCTACTAAACAACTTATTGATGCATACGGCATGTACGGAAAAGGCGTTTTGGGCATTAAAGAAGTACCGAAAGAAACAATTTCTATGTACAGTTCACTGAAAGTTGAAAAAATCAAAGACAATATATACAAATGTACAGACATGATTGAAAAGCCGAAGTCACTTGCCGCTGTTCTGTCGTACCATTCTATACAAGGAAGATGTATTCTCCCACCGGAAATCTTTGATATTCTCGACAGAACAAAACCGGGTGCAGGCGGAGAAATTCAACTTACAGATGCTATGAGAAAACTTGCTGTTGAATATGGCATGACAGCAGTTGAATATGAAGGCAAGCGTTTCGATATGGGCAGTAAACTCGGAGTATTAAAGGCATCTATTGAAGTCGGTCTTACTCACCCCGAAACAAAAGACGGACTAAAAGAATACCTTAAAGAACTAACACAAGAACTATAATAAATTTTCCTTACGGAGGCATAATATGAAAGCAATAATTACCGTTTTAGGTAAAGACACAGTCGGAATACTGGCAAAAGTAAGTTCCGCCTGTGCAGAAGAAAATGTTAATATAATTGAAGTAACACAGAGCGTTTTACAAGATATGTTCGCTATGATAATGCTGTCGGAATTTGACAGTGAAAAAGTTTCGTTTGACGAATTCCAGAAGAAGCTTGATATACTCGGTGACGAAAACGGTCTGAAAATTCATGTTATGCACGAAGACATCTTCAACAGTATGCATAAAATCTGAGGTGGCTATGTTAGAAACAAAAGATATTCTTGAAACCATAGATATGATTGACAACGAAAATCTTGATGTCAGAACAGTTACTATGGGTATTTCGTTACTCGATTGCATAGACTCAGATATTGATAAAGCATGTGACAAAATTTACGATAAAATCTGTCGTTATGCTAACGACCTCGTATCTACAAGCGACTCTATCAGCCGTGAATACGGTATTCCGATTATCAATAAAAGAATTGCGGTTACCCCTATTGCTATGATAGCGGCAGTTTGTCAGACAAGCAAAATAGTAAAATTTGCAAAAGTTCTTGATAAAGCCGCTGATACTGTCGGCGTCAACTTTATCGGCGGATATTCCGCTTTGGTTGAAAAAGGATTTGCCGCAGGTGACTATGCGCTTATCGAAAGCATTCCCGAAGCATTGTCAGTTACCGAAAAGGTTTGTTCTTCCGTAAATATCGGCTCAACAAAAGCGGGTATAAATATGGATGCTGTCAGGATGATGGGAAATACTGTCGTTGAAACAGCAAAACTGACAAAAGACAGAGATTGTATCGGGGCTGCAAAACTTGTTACTTTCTGCAACGCTGTTCAGGATAACCCGTTTATGGCAGGCGCTTTTCACGGTGTCGGTGAAGCAGACTGTGTTATCAATGTCGGCGTTTCCGGTCCGGGTGTTGTTCGTGCCGCACTCGCAAAATCCGACTGTAAAGACTTGTCACAAGTTGCTGAACTTATTAAGAAAACTGCATTCAAAATAACAAGAATGGGACAACTCGTTGCAAGAGAGGCATCCCAAAGACTTTCTGTTCCTTTCGGAATTGTTGACCTTTCTCTCGCTCCCACTCCCGCTGTCGGCGACTCGGTTGCACATATACTTGAAGAAATGGGACTTGAAATCTGCGGTTGTCACGGTACTACAGCCGCCCTTGCTATGCTCAATGATGCTGTTAAAAAAGGCGGCGTTATGGCATCGTCTCATGTAGGCGGATTAAGCGGCGCTTTCATTCCCGTCAGCGAAGACGCAGGTATGATAAACGCAGTAAACAACGGTGCTTTGGATATCACTAAGCTCGAAGCGATGACCGCTGTTTGTTCTGTCGGTCTTGATATGATTGTAGTTCCCGGTGACACAACACCACAGACAATTTCGGCTATTATTGCCGACGAAGCCGCAATCGGTATGGTTAACTCAAAGACTACTGCTGTAAGGCTTATACCCGCTATTGGTAAGAATGCCGGAGATACCCTTAATTTCGGCGGACTTTTGGGAGAAGGCCCTGTTATGCCACTTCGAAAAGGAAAGCCTGATACTTTTATAGGACGCGGCGGAAGAATTCCCGCTCCTATTCAGGCATTGAAAAACTAATTGATTATCAAAGAAAATTTTTCAACAAGTTATAATTTACCCCTTGACAAAAACTACTGCTTACTATATAATGGAAAGGCTGACATCCTTGTGAGCATTCATTATTAGCTCATCATGCGCCAATAGCTCAGCAGGATAGAGCAACTGCCTTCTAAGCAGTAGGTCGGGGGTTCGAGTCCCTCTTGGCGCGCCATATAATATGGTGGGTATAGCTTAGTTGGTTAAAGCGCCAGTTTGTGGCACTGGAGACCGTCGGTTCGAATCCGACTATCCACCCCATGACTCATTAGCTCAGTTGGCAGAGCACTTGACTTTTAATCAAGGTGTCCGGAGTTCGAATCTCCGATGGGTCACCAACAAAGAACACACTTTTGTCTATCAAAAGTGTGTTCTTTGTTTATCCAAGCTACAGGCTTGGTATATCATCCGCCGCAGGTGGTATATCGTCAAAGGCGACTTTGTCGCCTTTGTATCTCATCACGCCATTGGCGTGTATAAAATCTTTGCGACTTGATGATGTATACCCCTTTCGGGATGATGAGATGCAATCCCTGCGGAATTGATAATATACAAGGCTTCGCCTTGATTTATCAACTGCAAGTTGATAAAATAATCCCCAAAAATTAGAATTTGTCATGCTGATTCGCTCGATAAATTTTTGATTTGATGAAGTAGTAAAAGGAGATTATCCATGGAACTGGTATATAAAAATGCAACGAAAAGTGACGTAGAGATATTAATTGATATTTATAATTCTGCTTTTTATGATGATTATTTGCGATATGGAGAGTGTCCTGCATTTGGGCGTACAAAAGAAGAGATGGAGAAGTCAATAGAAAATTTTCCAAAGGTTATTGCATATAATCAGAATACAGCGGTAGGAGTAATTTCCACTCAAAACAAAGGTAACGGAAAGTATTATGTTGGTTGTTTGGGAGTAAAAAAGGAGTATCAAGGACAAGGAATAGGAACATCACTTATGAAAAAGTTTTTACTTGAATGTTCTGATTGGAAAGAAATAACCCTTGTTACGCCAATAGATAAAGAAGAGAATATAAAATTTTATACTGAGCGATTTGACTTCAAGATTATCGGTGAAGAAAATGACGGGACAGTTATTGTTTATCAATTTCAGTTGACTCGTTAGTTAAGAAAATTGGGATTTGCTTAAACATACAAATTCCGGTTTTTTGAGCAACGACAAATGTACTGTTTGGTGCTTCTTTCGCTGAAAAGCCTTGTTCTTTTGAGCAAGGTTTTTTATTTTACTCACTAAACATTGTATGATAAATATCAATTAAAACATTGCATTTGTTAAATTTTGTGATATAATATTATCATTCAAAAGAAAGAAGTGATTTTTATGCATGAAATGCACGCAACAGATTATTTTTTAATTATTATAGCTATCTCCCCTATTATTAAGGGAATTATGCAATTAGCTACCGGCAAACTTTACGCTAATGGTGGAAATTTTGCTAAATACACAGATGAATCAGTAACAAAATATGCGAAAGCAAATGGCGCTGTATTATTAGTATTCGGATTAATTATTGCCGCTATGTGTGCTTTGGTTTTTACAGGAAACAACGGTCTCTTTTTATGGATTCTCTTTGCTGTAGCAGTTGTTTTTATCATTATTGCTACAATTTTATGTAGAAAGCTTATTCTGAAAGAAAACTAATCTACATAGGAGTTATGTATGAAAATTGAATTTAATATTTCAAATATTATTACTTTAATAATTTCGATTTATGCGATAGTAACCGGTGTTATACAACTTATAAAAGGCAAATTTCAGGGGAAGCAAGAAAAATACGCAGAATATACTGAAGATTCTTTAAAACTTTTTGCCCGTGTTTCAGGTGTTGTTGAAATAATCTCTGGCTTTGGTCTGTTCTTTTTGTTCACTATTCCCGACCAATTTTCCAGTCTTACTTTTTGGATTGGAATTGCCGCACTTGTTGCATTCATACTCCTCGCTGAATTTGTCGGCGGAAAAATTATTCTCAAAAAGAAATAAAACAATAAAGCATAGAAAGACCGCAAAGCATAGAAAAACCGCATCCAAAACGGATGCGGTTTTTATTTTAATTTAGGTTTTTCATAAAACACTCTTTATTTTCTCGTGCTGTTGTTGTCGGGCGACCGAGGTCTTCTCTTGCACCTATTGCACACTTAACTTCAATTAAAGAAAGTTCATTTTGAACTTTTGCTTCACATAATGCCTTATCAAGGGAATCAAAGTCAGAAACCTTAATTGCGTTACTATAACCGCAACCATCTGCAATTTTCACAAAATCTATATCTTTTGCGACAGTAGGCTGACCTCCGACAGTTTCGTGTGCCGAATTGTTTATAATAATATGTACAATATTATTCGGTGATACCGAACCCAAAAGAGCCATTGAGCCCATATGCATTAACGCTGAACCGTCACCGTCAATTATCCATATCTTTTTATCGTCTTTCATTGTTGCGATACCGAGTGCTATTGATGAGGAATGTCCCATTGAACCGACAGTCAGAAAATCATAAGAATGAGGTTCGTTGTTACTCTCACGAATTTCGAAAAGTTCTCGGCTTGCTTTACCTGTGGTTGATACTATAACATCTTCTTTGCTGACGGCAACAATATGTTTAATTATGTCTTCCCTATTCATTTTGTTATCATTTTGATATACTATTTTGCCTTCAAATTTCAGAGCGTTTTTTCTGACAACAAAAGCAACCTGTTTGCCTTTTGACAGAATTTTTTTGTACTCAGACATTATCTTTTCAAGTTCATCGATTGTAGTATTATCAGAGATTATAAAATACTTTATATCTAAATCTTCAAGAAGTTTCAGCGTAACTTCACCTTGGAAAATATGTTGCGGTTCATCGTGAATACCCGGCTCACCACGCCAACCGATAACAAATATGCATGGTATAGCATAAACTTTATCATTTAATAATGATGTAACGGGGTTTATTACATTTCCTTCACCTGAATTTTGCATATATACAACAGGTGTTTTTTCTGTTGCGAGGTGATATCCTGCCGCTATTGCTGTGCAATTACCCTCATTTGCAGCGATTAAATGATGTTTTCTGTCTATGCCGTATTCGCTCATAAGATAATTACAAAGCGCTTTCAGTTGTGAATCAGGTACTCCGATAAAAAAATCGGAATCTAAAACTCTAATAAAATCTTTTACATTCATAATATTCCTCGTTACAGTTCATCAATCAAAGTAATTATATCTTTTATCGGCAAAAGTCTGTCATCTACTTCTTTTGCTCTATGATATTTCAAAATATCTATTGCCGTTTGTTGCATAGCAGGAAATGCACTTCTTGTAAGCTGGTTTGCATAAATTACAATATTGGCACCGTGGCTTGCAAGTTCGTCTTCGGTAACAGAATTAAAAGAAGAAGGTACTATTACGATAGGAGTATCCTTGTCTTTTTCTCTGAATTTGTCACAAAATTCAAGAATTTCGTCAGGTTCTTTTCTTCGACTGTGAATCATTATACCGTCAGCTCCTGCCTTTACATAAGCAAAAGCACGCGTTAATGCATCTTCCATTCCCTGTTCAAGTATAAGACTTTCTATACGCGCGATTATCATAAAATCGTCTGTAAGTTGAACTTTTTTTCCTGCTTCGATTTTTGAACAAAAGTTTTCAATTGTGTCCTGAGTTTGCTCAACTTCGGTACCGAAAAGGCTGTTCTTTTTCAATCCTGTTTTATCTTCAATAATTATTGCAGAAACGCCCATTCTCTCTAATGTTCTTACTGTATAAACGAAGTGTTCGGTAAGTCCGCCGGTATCTCCGTCAAAGATTATCGGCTTTGTTGTAACTTCCATGATGTCGTCAATAGTACGAAATCTTGATGTCATATCAACGAGTTCAATATCAGGCTTACCTTTCGCCGTTGAATCACACAACGATGAAACCCACATCGCATCAAACTGGTCAAGTTTACCCCCGTTTTCGACGACGGTTTTTTCTGCTATCAAGCCTGTTAAGCCGCTGTGTGCTTCTATCGTTTTTACAATAGGACACATTTCTATCAGTTTTCTCAGGCGCTTTCTTCTGTATTCTGGCATAGAAAGTTTCTCTTTTAATTGAGACTCAATCTTCTTTACTTTTTCATTATATGTATATGAAGGTTCAATAAGTTTTCCGCCATATTCTGAAAGGAGTTTTATAACATTTTCTCTTATTGCAGATTCGGGACCTGTTTTCCAGTTATCACCGTGAATAACATAGTCGGGTTTTATTCTCGGAATGATGTCGTTGTACATCATACTGTTCTGGAAAACAATTTCATCTACGCCATCAAGCGTTTTATATAAATTTATTCTCTCTTCCTCTGAAATTGTCGGAAACTTGTTGTACCTTATAAGCGCTTTATCACTCAAAGTTCCGAGAATTACATTGCCGTATTTTCTTGCTTCCTCAATAATCTTTTTATGGCCTTCGTGAATAACATCTGTACAAAAGCATGTATAAACTGTTTTCATTTTATTTCACCTCATTTATTTATATATTACAGGAATACTTATATTATTTACTTTCAGTGCTTCGGTAAACACTTCAAAAAAGTCCTCGATGTCCTTTTCATCTATCGCACCTAACGCGCACAAGCGAAAAGTATTTGTATTTGAGACCTTCCCGGGATATATCGTAAAGCCTCGCTCATAACAATAATCGTGCACTTTTTCAAAATTCCAGTTCTCGTCATCGGGATATATTGCAGATACAACAAGTCCTGACTGCAAGTCACGCCTGATATAATCTTTAAATCCTAATTCATCAAGTCCCTTGTGAATAGCATTAAATACTCTTGTATGGCGTTTCCACTTGTTTTCTTCGCCTTCGGCAAAGTATTCCTTCATAGCCTGAACAGCAGAATATGCTGTTTGAACAGGTGGCGTAAAATGCATTTCTCCTGTCTTTTCAAAAAAGTCATATTGCATATATAAGTTACAATAATAAGAGCGTTTCGGAAAATCTTTACTTTCAATTATCTTTTGTTTGTTTCCTATAATAAAAGATAATCCTGTCATTGCGGTTAAGCCTTTTTGTGCCGAAGCCATACAAAAATCAATATTATCTTTTTCAATATCAATCGGTCGCATAGCAAGTGTAGATGTAGTGTCAACAGTAAATGTTGCATTATATTTATGTGCCAATCTTCCTATTTCACGAATGGGATTTAACAAACCTGTTCCTGTTTCATTATGGGTTGTATGAACGAGAGCAATATCACTATCGTTTTTCAAAATCTGTTCAACTATTTCTAAATCAGGCTGTTCGTTATCGGGAAATTTCAAATCAATATGGTCCAATCCGTAATATTCGCAGATTTCAACAGCTCTTGTACTATATGCCCCATTATTTATCACAAGTATTTTTTTGTCTTTCGGCAAAAGAGAATTAAGGCAAACATCAATATTTAATGTACCTGAGCCACAGAATAATACACTTGTATATTTTTCGCTATCTGCGTGTACGATTTTCAATAAATCGTTTCTGAGATTTCGCATCAATTCACCAAACTCTTTTTCTCGTGGACAGATATCGGGGACAATCTGCGACAGTTTCACTGTGTCGGTCGTGGTTGACGGTCCGGGATTGAGCAATATATTCCTTTTTATATTCATATTCGCCTCCAAAGTGTTCATTTTTAACTATTTTGTTAACTGATTTAGAACGATTATATTATATTTATATAGTTTTGTCAATATATTTT
>JAGHTC010000060.1 GCA_018065465.1 Candidatus Ruminococcus equi | reverse complement strand
GTATTGTACTATAATTACTCTGTTATAGTATTCAAACAGTTATATGTTTGATGCCTTATATGAAAGGAAGTATGAACTATGGACCAAAATGTAAGATTAGTAGGTACTGTATCTCGTGGTATTCGTTGTCCTATTATAAGAGAGGGTGACGATCTTTCGACTATTGTATCTGAAAGCGTTCTTAATGCAGCAAAATCAGAAGGTTTTGAACTGAGAGACAAGGATGTAATTGCGATTACTGAGTCAATTGTCGCAAGAGCACAGGGCAACTACGCAAGCGTTGATGACATTGCTAAAGATGTAAAAGCAAAATTCGGTGGCGAAACTGTCGGCGTTATTTTCCCGATTTTGTCTAGAAACCGTTTTGCTATTTGCCTTCGCGGTATCGCAAAAGGCTGTAAAAAGGTTGTTTTAATGCTCAGCTATCCGTCTGACGAAGTCGGAAATCAACTTGTCAGCCTTGACAAAATTGACGAAGCAGGTATCAATCCTTACTCCGACGTTCTTTCTCTTGAGAGATATCGCGAGGTTTTCGGTAACTGTGTTCATGAGTTTACCGGCGTTGACTATGTAGATTATTATAAAAAACTTATCGAAGACTGCGGAGCAGAAGCTGAAATCGTTTTTGCAAATCAGCCCAAGGCTATTTTGTTCTATACCGATTGTATTCTCAACTGTGATATTCATACAAGAAAGAGAACAAAACGCATCTTAAAAGAAGCAGGTGCTAAAATCGTTTTAGGACTTGACGACATTATGACCGCACCGATAGATGGTTCCGGCTATAATGAGAAATACGGACTTTTGGGTTCCAACAAATCTACAGAAGACAAAATCAAACTTTTCCCGCAGGATTGTCAAGACCTTGTTTTGAGCATTCAAAAGAAAATTTTTGATGCTACAGGCAAAAAAGTTGAAGTTATGGTCTATGGCGACGGTGCTTTCAAAGACCCACAGGGTAAAATTTGGGAACTCGCAGATCCGGTTGTTTCTCCTGCATATACAGACGGACTTATCGGTACACCGAATGAATTGAAACTCAAATATCTTGCTGATAACGATTTCAAAGATTTATCGGGTGAAGAACTCAAAGCCGCTATTTCCGAGCGAATTCGTGCAAAAGAAGGCAGTCTTGTCGGCGATATGGCTTCACAGGGTACAACTCCGAGACAACTTACAGACCTTATCGGCTCTCTTTGTGACCTTACATCCGGTAGTGGCGATAAAGGTACACCTGTTGTTTTGGTACAGGGTTACTTCGATAATTATACAAACTAAGGGGTGAATAACGATGGATACTAATGTTCGCCCTGAAAATATGGCAAGAATCAATACAAAAGAATTAGCAGAAAAATTTATAGATGAACAGGTTGCATCTATTAAAGAACAAGTCGGTGACAAGAAGGTACTTCTTGCTTTGTCCGGCGGTGTAGATTCTTCTGTTGTTGCAGCATTATTGATAAAAGCAATAGGAAATCAACTTACTTGTGTTCATGTAAACCACGGATTACTCCGTAAAGGTGAGCCTGAAATGGTTATCGAAGTTTTCAAAAATCAGATGAACGCTAACCTTGTTTATGTAGATGCAGTTGACAGATTCCTTGATAAATTGGCAGGAGTTTCCGAACCCGAGCAAAAGAGAAAAATTATCGGTGCTGAATTTATCAGAGTTTTTGAAGAAGAAGCAAGAAAACTTGACGGTGTTGAGTTTTTGGCACAAGGTACAATTTATCCCGATATCCTTGAAAGCGATGGGGTAAAGGCACACCACAATGTCGGCGGTTTACCCGAAGACTTGCAGTTTGAACTCGTAGAGCCGCTAAAACTTTTGTTCAAAGACGAAGTAAGAGTAGTAGGTAAAACTCTCGGTTTACCTGACAAAATGGTATATAGACAGCCGTTCCCCGGTCCCGGTTTAGGCGTCAGATGTTTAGGCGCTATTACTCGCGACAGACTTGAACTTGTTCGTGAATCCGATGCGATTTTGCGCGACGAATTCGATAAAAACGGGCTTGCCGGCAAAGTATGGCAGTACTTTACTGCTATTCCTGATTTTAAATCTGTCGGTGTAAAAGACGGTGCGCGCAGTTTTGCTTATCCTGTTATCATCCGTGCGGTAAACACAGTTGACGCTATGACTGCAACTGTTGCTGATATTCCTTTTGATGTCCTTCAAAAGATAACAAACCGCATCATCACCGAAATTGACGGCGTAAACAGAGTGTTGTTTGATATCACCCCGAAGCCCAGTGCAACTATCGAATGGGAGTAAATATATAATCTAAATGCGTTTATCGCATAGAATTTATATTATAATTCTTTTAGAATAACAGCGTTTGCTGATTCTAAAATCAAAGGAGATTATTATGAGTAGAACATTACAAGAAGTTCTCGCTATGTGCGAAGAAAACGAAATCGAAATTATAGATTTCAAAATGACAGACATCGATGGTAGATGGCATCATCTTTCCATCCCTGTTGAGCGCTTAACAGAAGACACAATGAAATACGGTATCGGTTTTGACGGCTCTAACTATGGTTATGCTGCTGTTGAAAATTCTGATATGGTTTTCATTCCCGACCTCGATTCCGCTGTTGTAGATGGATTTATGGAAATCCCGACTCTCTCTATGATTGGCGATGTAATGGTTATTGACCGTCCGAACAACAGACCTTTCAATCAGTATCCCAGAAACGTTGCAAAGCGTGCAAATGAGTATATGAAAGAAACAGGCGTAGCCGATACAATGATTATCGGACCTGAATATGAGTTCTATATTTTTGACGGCGTTCAATACGAAAACAATCCCGAGTGTTCAGGATTTGCTATTGATTGCGAACAAGCACAGTGGAACAGCGGTTCAGAGTTTAACAACAACGGCTATATCGTAAACAGAGCAAAAGGCTACCATGTTGACCTTCCTAACGATGTAAACGCTGATTTAAGAAGTGAGATGTGCCTCATCTTAAAAGACTGGGGAGTAGATGTTAAGTATCATCATTCCGAAGTCGGCGGATGCGGTCAGATGGAAATCGAGGTCGCCATGGACGAGATGACAAAACTTGCAGACGGCACTTTGACTGCAAAATATGTTATCAAAAACACTGCAGCAATGGCAGGCAAAACAGCAACATTTATGCCGAAGCCTGTTGCTAAAGAAGCAGGCTCAGGTATGCATGTACATATGCATCTTTTTAAAGATGGCGAACCGATTTTCTATGATGAAAACGGATATGCTCAGTTGTCAGAAACCGCTATGTACTTTATCGGCGGACTTCTTACTCATGCTGCATCACTTTGTGCTATTACAAACCCGTCAACAAACTCATACAAGCGTCTTATCCCCGGATATGAAGCTCCTGTTACAATCGGTTATGCTATGTCTAACCGTTCAGCAGTTATTCGTATTCCCGCCTATGCAAAAGCTCCGAAAGACAAGAGATTTGAACTTCGTAACCCTGACGCAACATGCAATCCTTACTATGCTTATGCTGCTATTCTTATGGCAGGCCTTGACGGTATAGAAAAGAAGATTGACCCGCAAGCAAAAGGCTGGGGACCGTTTGACTTTAATCTTTGGGATTTGCCGGATGAAGAAAAGGCAAAATTAGGCGGACTTCCGAAGTCTCTTGACGAGGCTATTGACGCTCTCGAAAATGACTATGAGTATCTTACAAAAGGCGGAGTTTTCCCGAAAGAACTCATCGACATCATCATCAAGCGTAATAGAGCTGCCAGCGAAGAGGTTAACAGAACAACAAATCCGAAAGAATTTGAACTTTACTACGACCTTTAATATTAAATTTGCCCTTGCTGTACAGCAGGGGCATTTTTTACTTGATAAAAAGTATTTTTCAATGTATAATTATTTAGAATTAGTTATGAAATGATGTGATTATTTTGCCACAACACGCGATGGAAACTTCTTTGATAACACCTAGGGAGAGAAACTGGGGAGTAGATTTACTCCGTATTGTTTCTATGCTTCTTATCGTACTTATGCATGTTTTGAATATTGGGGGAGTTGCCGCTTCTGTAAAGACAGGCTCTGCAAAATATATTATTGTCGAGTTGTTTTACGCGCTATGCTATTGCTGTGTAAACTGCTATGCACTTATTTCCGGTTATGTAGGTATAAACGGCAGATATAAGTATACTAATATCGTAATGATTTGGTTTCAAGTGATTTTTTACACACTCTCAATAACCTTGATTTATTCTCTTGTATCGCATACTGCAATACCGCAAGAGAATATGCTTAAAGCATTCTTTCCTGTAATGTGTAAAGAATATTGGTATATTTCTTCTTATGTCGGCTTATTCTTCCTAATGCCTATTCTGAATATTGCGATAAATAAAGCAAGTTTCAAACAACTTTTAGGTATCATATTACCTTTATTTGTTATCTTTACTCTTTTGCCGTTCTTCCCGATATATAAAGATATTTCGGGGCTTGGTGGGGGATATTCAGTTATTTGGCTAATGTATCTGTATCTTATCGGCGGTTTTTTAAGTAAATTTAAAGATGAAATTGAAAGAATATCTAACTTTTCTTTAGTTGCAATATATATAATAACAACATTGATGTTGTTTGTCGGCGATATGCTTGTTGACAGAGAAATTACATTTTTCAAAGAACTTTCGTTTTTGTCATACACTTCTCCGATTTGTGTAATTCAGTCAGTTTGTATGATGATACTTTTCTCTCGAATGAAACTGAAAAAACTTGTTCCAATAGTAAAATTCTTTGCGCCATTGACACTCGGCGTTTTCCTTATCCATGTTCATACATATATATGGTATCCTGTGCTGAAAAACCGTTTTGTATCTTACGCCAAAACGAGTACAATAGTGTTTATTTTGTATGTTATATTGACAGTGTTTGGAATATATATCGCTTGTTCGCTGATAGATTTTGTGCGAAATTCAATTTTCAAGGCTCTTAAACTTAAAGAAAGAATATACAAACTCGAACTAAAAACCATCGGCGATGTATGGGGAACAAGAGATAATTAAACAATTGACAAATTAATCAGAATGTGATATAGTTATTTGCAGTGAAAAAATCACATTCTATTTGCAGATGTAGTTTAGTGGTAGAACTTCAGCCTTCCAAGCTGATCGTGTGGGTTCGATTCCCATCATCTGCTCCAAATAACCTTTGCATATCGCAAAGGTTATTTTTTTCATCAGCAAAAGTCTATGTTATCTTAGTAAAGGACAGAGAAAAATGAAAGTTGTTAAAAAAATATACGCTTCACTTGAGATTGGAAAAAAGCAAAAAATGTCAGTCGTTTTCATGCTTATTGCAATTTTGTCTGTAGTTTCGCTTTTGATAAGTAATGTTGTCGCAAACAAAAGCATTGAACTATTCGGGTGGACTATTGCAGGTCAAAAGTTATCTATAGCGGCATCATTTGTTGTTTTTCCGTTTACATATATCGCTTCAGATATATTCTCCGAAGTCTATGGCTATGCTTGGAGCAGAAAAATTAGCTGGATTGCACTTTTTGCAAATATATTTATGATACTTATGTTTAAACTTGTGACAATTATGCCTGGGATGGATACCGTGACATCCGATGCTTTTGCAGTTGTTTGTGATTCAACGCCGGGTATAGTCTTTGCTTCACTTACCGCTTTTATGGTCGGCGATTTATTCAATGACCTTGTCTTTGCAAAAATGAAGGCTCGCGACAAAACAGGAAAAGCATCTGCTTTTGCCTTTCGAAGTATTTTGTCATCATTCTGCGGTGAAATAATAGACTGTCTTGTTTTTCTGCCTTTGCTGTACCTATTTATTCACGGCTACGGTACGATAATAACAAGTTTCTATCAGCTTTTGGCAATAATTTTTATTCAAGCGTTATTAAAAACATTGGTAGAATTGGTACTTTGTCCTTTCTCGGTAATGATTATCGGGAAAATAAAGAAATACGAAAAAAGTGTAAAATAAAGCAAAATGCTCGGCACTGATATGTGCCGAGCATTTTTTATGCTGATTTGTATTAGTCAAATTTCTTTCTCAATAGGATAACAACCGTTGCGGTAAGGCTGATAACGATAACACACAAAATACATCTCCAAATGTTTGCTGTAAAGGAATCGCCTGTATTAGGTGATGCTGTTTCAGTTTGTATAAGGTCTTCATCTTGGTCGGTGTCCCAACTGCCGGTATAAACCGTGCCGTCATCTTCTAAATCGTGTTCATAGCGGTAGATATCTTCGGGACGGAGAGTTTTATTCTGACAAAATCCGCTGCCAAAATGGCTTGTATCCTGCACATCGGGTTCAAATAGGTACATAAGAAGTGTACCTGAAACTTGATTTGTCGGGAAAACATAAGCACCCTCGTCAAAGGTAAAGTCGGTTTCTTCTGAAAGTGTCGCTTCTTTAACTTCGAAATAAGCCGTACCCGAAACAGGAGTAACCTCGCCACCGTATTGCCTTAAACGAATGGTTGTACCCGGTTCAACCTCGTAATAATAAATATCGTGTTTCTTGATAATTTCAAGTGCTGCTTCTGAACCTTGTGCATTTTTCGGCACAACATAGGCGGTAGTTCTGGGCCTTGATTTTTCTGCTTTATCGTAATAATAGTTAGGTGATTTGACATCGGGTGCAGAGGTTAACTCACCCGAAAGATAGTCATAGGTTGGGTTCCATGTGTATTCTGCATTTTTAAATTCACTGCCTGTATAAAGACCGAAAAGATTGTTTTCGTCAAAAATCATACCCTCTGCTTTTATGTGTTCTCTTTCATATTCAACCGAAGCCAAAATCTCCTCGCGATTTTCGGCAATATAATTTATCAGCGAAGTAACAGCAACATATTGTCCTACAACTCTTCTTTCAAAACTTTGTTTTCCGATGTGAATTCCTTTTGTTTCGATAAGAAGTGATATACAACCTTTAAGGCTGTAATATCCTCTGCCGGTTGAAAAGTTTGCAGTATTTACCATGAGTCCGTCTTTTACTGCACCGGCTGTTGCTGGGGCAGAATAATAAGTGGTGCGAAGTCCCTCGGCATTTAATCCTTTAATGACACTGTTAACGGCTTTAACACCGGTTTGAGTAAGCCTTTCTGTTGTGTTATATCCGCCACCGACACCGAGTAAAACATCTTTGAAAACATCTTCTTGTTCAAAATTCAAAGCGTAATATTCGTGTCCGTCAAGAACTGCTTGCGGTAAAAAGAGATTGTATGCTTTGTGTGTTGCATCAATTTCTACTGATTGAACCTTAATATGATCGCGGTTCATATCAAACTTTTCTCTGCCGTTATCTCTTGAAAACTCTTTTGAGCCATCGGGATTTACCCTGGGAATTACAACTAAATTTACATCTTTTAGGACTTTTTTGCCGTATTCACCATCAAGCGCTTCAATAACAGCAAGGCAACCCTCACCGCCGGCAGGCTCATTACCGTGAATTTGTGCTTGATACATAATAGTAGGCTTTCCGTTTTTCTTTACTTCTGTCGCAGCGGAAACATAGCCTTTGCAGTCACTTAAATCGGATTGCGTAAATACCAAAAGCGGAATATCAAAACTATTCTCTGTTGGGGTTTTGGTAAGGGAATAGTAATACATATCATCGTCAGCGGTATCTAAATTATGTATAAATTCTTCCATTTCCGCTTGTGTTGTAAATTCGTGATTTGCTTTTGTGTTTCCTGCCTTTATGGTCGGCGTATCGTAAACATAAGGATATTTTGTTTTCCATTCAGGATTTATCGGCGCTACCTTTTCAAGCAGTTCATCACTGTTTTTGAGCAGTATGCATGTCTGTTCGTAACCGTTACCTGCCATTTTGCCCGGGTCAACATTTATTTCGTTTATCTTTGATGCTTTTTCTTCGGGGAAATAAAGAAAACTTATTACAGTATAATAACCATCGCCCGAAACCTTGTAATGATAGCCGTCACTTCTTGCGGGAAGATTATAATAGTAATGATATGTTATATCTCCCTTTGTTTCGGTAGTCGATTTTTGTACAAGATTTTCTGTTCTTACTTCCGGCATAGCATCTTTTGCCCTTGCAGGAAGTCCTCCATAAAGATTAACCGTAACATCGCTTGGTGCATAAAGCACAAGTCCTTTTTCAAATGTTTCAACAGGATTTGTGACTATGGCACCGGCTGTAAACATTCCAAATATCGGGATAATACATAATGCAAGAATGATAGCGAAGGAAATTGCCTTCAAATTTATTTTTTTTATCTGTTTTTTCATTTTCATCCCTCCGTTTTTGTTTATTTGCGTTATATTAAATATTATTGTTACCGTCAAAACGATAAATCTCTTGATTATCGATATCAATATCAGGAATAATTATCGGTTTTATTCCGCAGTTAGCGGTAATAGTTGTTATCAGTGCTTTTGAATAGGGGAAAAGAGCTTTAAAAGTTTCAGTGTGAATAATCTCTTTTTTTACATTGTTATCATAGGCAAAGAATCCGACGACAACAACGCGGATTTTGAATTTATCGGGATTATTGCTGTCGGCAACTTCAATATCAAATTCACCCCTGCACATATTACCTTCTTTTGAATACTGAACATTATATTGATATTTATTACCGAGTTTAATTTGAGTTCCGTTGTCAAGTTTGCTGACAAATTCAATTTCATCTACTTTATATCCTTGAAGTTTTACACAAGACATATATACACATCCTTTCATTTGTATCTATCTTAACATAC
>JAGHTC010000047.1 GCA_018065465.1 Candidatus Ruminococcus equi | reverse complement strand
CAATTTATATATCAAAAATTTCTTTCAAAGAATTAAGAACAGATATTTTTGACTTATATCGTACTGCAATATAAGGTTTGCCTGTTGCGTTGAGCATAGCCTGACCTTTCATTTTTGATATAAGTTTTCCGACACCCTCTTGTTTTATATCGTGAATGTACAGGATAAGGCTTGTGTCATTTTGCTTGATTTCATAAACACCGTGCTTTATTGCTTCTTTTCTGATAAGGGCGATGTCGATAAGCCCCATAACGGATGAAGGAATATCGCCGTAGCGGTCTATGAATTCATCGGTAACATCGCTTGCATCGTCCTTGTTTCTTATATCGGCAATTCGCCTGTATGCGTCTATACGGTTGGTAAGACTTGCGATATAACTTTCGGGAATATGGGCGTCGAGCGAAATATCAATAAGGCAGTCCGCATCGGTGGTCTTTTCAACAGTTTCGCCCTTTTCTTCCATAACGGCTTCGTTCAGGAGTTTTAAGTACATATCATAGCCGACATCTTCCATATGGCCGTGCTGTGATGTACCGAGGATATTACCGGCACCCCTAAGTTCCAGGTCACGCATGGCGATTTTGATACCCGAGCCGAATTCGGTGTATTCTTTGATTGCCGAAAGTCGCTTTTGCGAAATATCGGAAAGCACTTTGTAGCGGTTGAAAGTAAAGTAAGCATATGCACGCCTGGGCGAACGGCCTACTCTGCCTCGTATCTGGTGCAGTTGCGAAAGTCCGAAACGGTCTGCATTTTCAATGATGAGAGTGTTGGCGTTCGGCAAATCGACGCCGGTTTCGATTATCGTTGTGCATACAAGAACATTGACCTTTTGTTCAAGCATTTTCTGCCATACCGAGGAAAGTTCCTGCTCATTCATTTTTCCGTGACCGACTGCAATTTTCGCTTCGGGGATGTTTTCTGCAATTTGTGCCGCTTTAGCGGAAATTGTTTCCGTGTTGTTGTGAAGATAGAAAACCTGACCGCCTCGACGCAGTTCTTTTCTTATTGCTTCGTTTATTACCGCTTGGTCGTATTCCAAAACATAGGTTGCAACAGGTCTGCGGTTTTCGGGGGCTTCTTCGATTACCGACATATCACGAATACCGCTTAACGCCATATTCAGCGTTCTCGGTATCGGAGTAGCCGAGAGAGTCAGCACATCTACATTGTTTTTCAGTTCTTTGAAGCGTTCTTTCTGTGCAACGCCGAAACGCTGTTCTTCGTCAATTATGACAAGTCCCAAATCGCGGAAAACAACATCCTTTTGAACAAGACGGTGTGTGCCGATGACCATATCTATTTCGCCGCGTTTGAGTTTTTCAAGAATTTTTTTCTGCTCTTTTGCCGTGCGAAAACGCGAGAGAAGTTCAATCCTGACGGGGTAGTTGTCAAATCGTTTGAGTACCGTCTGGTAATGTTGCCACGCCAAAATGGTGGTAGGGCAGAGCAAGGCGCATTGTTTCGAGTCCGAAACGCACTTAAAAGCAGCCCTGAGTGCTACCTCGGTTTTGCCGAAACCGACATCACCGCAGAGCAGTCTGTCCATAGGAGCGATACGCTCCATATCGCCTTTTATTTCGTCACAGCATTTGAGTTGGTCTTCGGTTTCTTCATATTCAAAACCCGATTCAAAATCGTGTTGCCATTCGCTGTCGGGCGAGAAGGCAAAGCCTTTTGAATTCATACGCTGTGAATAAATTGCAATAAGTTCTTTTGCCATTTCTTTTGTGGCGGATTTTACTCTTCGCTTGGTGTTTTGAAATTCCTGCGAGCCGAGGCGGTTTAGTTTTACCGCCTGATTTTCTTTCGGACCGATATATTTTGCGACCAAATCGAGTTGAGTAACGGGAACATAGAGGATGTCACCTTTTGCATATTCTATCTTGATATAGTCTTTTGTTACATTCTGTACTTCGATTTTCTGTATGCCCTTGAAAATTCCTATTCCGTGTACGGAGTGGACAACATATTCGCCTACATTCAACTCGGCAAGAGAGTAAATCTCCTGCCCGTTTTTTATGCGTTTTTTCTTTGGCTTTTGTTCAATATTTACGGTGCTGTGGGCATATAAGTAAAAGTTTGCAAAAGGATATTCGATACCCGAACTGAGCATTCCGGGCAGTACATAAACTTTACCTTTTGTGATTTTTTTGAGAGTTTCTCTGTATTCTGCATTGTATCCTTTGTCTGTTAAGGCGTCGGCAATATATTTTGCCGATTTATTCGTACCCGCGAGAACAACAGTGTATTGTTTTTTGTAGTTTATTGCGTCAAGGTCTTCCGTAAGTATACTTAATTGTCCTTGCCACGGCGGAGTTTGGTTGCAGGAAAGATTTGCAAAAGCCTTGATATCCGTGTCGTAGTTTGCGTGGGAAAAGGTGTCGAGAAATGCCGTGCCGTGAGAAAGAATTTTTTCTATAGCTTCGTCAAAAGACAAGGAGTAGTTTTCAAAACCACGACATAAAATACCCTCTTGAAAAAGCGAGAGTAAAGTTTCTTTTTCGTGGAATTCAAACGACTTGTTTCTCTCTTTGACATTTTTGTATTCGGATACAAAGCACAAAGCGTCTTCGTCGAGATAGTCAAAAAGCGTTGCGGGCTTGTCGTATATAAGCGAAATAAATTTATCGCAGTTTGGCAAAGTCAGCCCGTTTTGCAGAGCGTCTGCTTCTCTAAATAAAATCTCTTTTGCCTTTGCACTTTTTTCGGCATTAAGGCGAGAGGCTTTTTTTCTAATCAATTCGGCAAGTTGTGCTTTGTCTTTAATCAGAATTTCTGTTGACGGAGAAAGGCGTATTTCTTCACAGAAGTCTGTACGCCTTTGACTTTCCGTATCAAAGAAATTTATCGTGTCGATTTCATCGCCCCAAAATTCAATTCTGACGGGGCTTTCAAAATCGGGCATAAAAAGGTCAACGATACCGCCACGGACCGCAAACTGTCCGCTTCCTTCAACAAGGTCACATCTTTCGTAGCCGAGTAAAACGAGCGTTTCACACAGTTCTTCCATTTTGATATTTGTTCCCGATTTTAAGACTTTTGAAGACTTCGAAAGCACTTCTTTCGGTATCGTAAACTGCGTAGCCGCGTCCAGCGTAGATATGACAACATCACATTCGTTTGATATAAGTTTTGTCAAAACTTTCAGGCGTTTGTGTTCGTACTCTCTGCTTTGCGATTCTACATTCATAAAGGTAAAATCTTTTGACGGATAGACAAATGCTTTGAGTCCCATAACACACAAATCGTTGCAAAGAGTTTGTGCTTCCATTTCATTTTGGGCAACACAAAAGGCTCTGACATTTTGAAAATGGCAGAGCGACGAAATAATATTTGCTTTGTGAATCCCCGAAACGCCGAACACGGCACAAGGGGATTTTTGCTTCAGCGTTTTGTCAAGAATTTTAAACTCATCGGTATCCTGCAAAACGCTATCCAGAAATACCATTTATATTAACCTCAAAAAAGTTTTTGTCAGTTAAATCTGTTCATCGCCTCGTCGGTTTTGTCACTTACTATGAGTTCTGCCGCTGTAGTGACATCATCAAAAAGAGGGGATAGAACTTTCATATCGGAGGAAGAAAACTTCGACAGTACCCAGTCTTTTAAATCATAGTCGGGATGAGGCTTTGCGCCTATGCCGATTTTGATACGCGGGAACATCTCGCTGTTGCAAAGGTAGATAATATTTTTCATACCGTTTTGACCGCCGTCCGAGCCTTTGCGTTTAATACGCATTTTGCCGACAGGCAGAGAGATGTCATCAAATATTATAACAACCTTTTCGGGCGGAATTTTGTAGAAATTCATCGCTTCTTTGACGGCAATTCCCGAGTTGTTCATAAAGGTGGTGGGTTTCATCAAAAGACAGCGTTTGTTTTCTATTTTACATTCGCCGACAAGGGACTTGAATTTGATTTTTTTCAGTTTACAGTCATATTTTTGCGACAGGCGGTCAAGTGCCATATATCCGCTGTTGTGGCGGGTGTTTTCGTACTGTTTGGACGGGTTGCCCAATCCTACGATAATGAAGTCCACAGGACCGTTGTCACTAAATTTTTTTCTGCCGAACATAACAAACTCCGATAATAAAGGGCGGAGTAAACCGCCCTTGAAATTTTTTGATTAAAGGAACATCGGGGAAACAGGCTTGTCCTCATAAATTCTTTCAATTGCTTCGGCAAAGAGAGGAGCAACAGGAAGAATAGTGAACTTGTCAAGCATTTTTTCTTCGTCAATCGGAACGGTGTCGAGGAAGATACATTCCTTGATGGCACTGTCTCTGATTCTCTCTATAGCAGGACCGGAAAGAACAGCATGGCTTGCACAGGCGTAAACTTCTGTTGCACCGCCTTTTTCAACGATAGCGTTTGCAGCGTTGCAAAGTGTACCTGCTGTATCAACCATATCGTCAACAAGAATAACTTTCTTGCCCTTAACTTCACCGATGATGTTCATAACTTCGCTGACATTTGCACGCTGTCTTCTCTTGTCGATGATAGCGATGGGACAGCCGATTTTTGCTGCAAAGTTACGAGCACGAGTTACAGAACCGAGGTCGGGGGATACAACTACATAGTCGTCAACTTTACCGTCAATTTTCTTTTTCATATGTTTTGCAAGTGTAGGAGCACCGATAAGGTGGTCAACGGGAATGTTGAAAAAGCCCTGTATCTGTGCTGCGTGCAAGTCCATGGTAAGAACTCTGTCTGCACCTGCTGCTGTGATAAGGTCGGCACAAAGTTTTGCAGAAATCGGGTCTCTTGCTTTTGCTTTGCGGTCTTGTCTTGCATAGCCGAAATAGGGCATAACCGCAGTGATTGATGATGCGGAAGCACGCTTCATAGCATCAATCATAATAAGCAACTCCATAAGGTTGTCGTTAACGGGTGAGCAGGTTGACTGAACGATAAAACAGTCGGAACCACGAACAGACTCGTGCAAAGAAACAGCGATTTCTCCGTCGGAGAAAGTAGCGCAGTCACTTTTACCAAGCGGAATACCGAGACAGCCGGCTATTCCCATTGCGACTTCTTTGTTGGAGTTCAAAGTGAAAATTTTGATTTCCTTACCATGTGAATTCATAAGATAAATCCCCCTGTATGTAAAAAATTATTTATAGCCTTTTTTGATTGCAAGATTATTGAGTTCTTCGAGTTGCTGTGGGTCGTTTGCACCCAAAACGGCATCTTCGTTTTCGCTGATGTATGCTTCGATAGTTTTGCCGTCGGAAAGCAAAAGCGACAAAGCGTCGGGAAGATAGTATTCCTTTGCATTGTTGTTTGACGTAATTTTATCAAGTACGGACAAAAGTCCAATGCTGTCAAACCAGTATCCGCCGGAATTAACTTCGTTTATTTTAAGCGTTTCTTCATCTGCGTCTTTTTGCTCAACGATAGAATTAAGCGTACCGTCATCATTTCTGACGATTCTGCCGTAGCCTGACGGATTTTCGAGTTTAGCGGTAATTACGGTAGCATATGCACCCTTTTCATCGTGGAGTTTGTATGAATCGGAAACGGTCTTGCAGTCCATAAACGGAGCGTCACCGCAGAGGATGACAACATCACCGCTGTTTTTCTTTAGAAAATCTTTTGCCATCATAACAGCGTGTCCCGTGCCGAGTCTTTCGCTTTGAAAAACTGTTTCAATAGGAAAGTCAAAAGTCTTTACATAGTCTTCAATATATTCTTTGTGGTAGCCTGTGACTACACAGATGTTTTCAACGCCTGCTTTTCTTACCGAGTCGATAACCCAACCGAGCATAGGTTTTCCCAACACTTCGCTCATCGGCTTCGGCTTATCGGATTTCATTCTTTTTCCTTCGCCGCCTGCGAGGATAACAGCACTCTTATTCATAAAGCACCTCTTATTTCAAAAGCATAATAATAGATATTACTATTATCTCATATATTCTCAAATTTTCAAGGATATTTTCGAAATTTATTGTTTTTTAAACACTTTTAACAATATACGGAGAAAAAACTTCCAACTTTTATAAGAATTTTTTGAAAAATCTATGGTAATTTGTTATTTGTTTTGTTATAATACAAAATAGGCGTATGTGTGACATACTAAATGTATGAATTATTTGCATATCATTTTGCGGCCTACACTACAATTTTTAGGAGGAGATTCATTATGAGTCAGAAGTATGTATACCTTTTTACTGAAGGTAACGCAAACATGAGGGAATTACTCGGCGGTAAAGGTGCTAACCTCGCTGAAATGACCAACATCGGACTTCCCGTTCCGCAGGGCTTTACTATTACAACAGAAGCCTGCACACAGTACTATGAGGACGGTCGTCAGATTAACCCCGAAATCCAGGCTGAGATTAACGAGTACATCACAAAGATGGAAGAAATCACAGGCAAGAAATTCGGCGATAAGGAAAATCCGCTTTTGGTTTCCGTTCGTTCAGGTGCGAGAGCATCAATGCCCGGTATGATGGACACTATCTTAAACCTCGGTCTTAACGAAGAAGTTGTTAACGTAATTGCTGAGAAATCAGGCAACCCCCGTTGGGCTTGGGACTGCTACAGAAGATTTATCCAGATGTATTCCGACGTTGTTATGGAAGTCGGTAAGAAGTATTTTGAGGAACTCATCGACGAGATGAAAGCAAAACGCGGTGTTACACAGGACGTTGAGCTTACAGCAGAAGACCTCAAAGAGCTTGCTTCTCAGTTCAAAGCTGAATATAAATCAAAAATCGGCGAAGACTTCCCGACTGATCCTAAGGAACAGTTGATGGGCGCTATCAAAGCCGTTTTCCGTTCATGGGACAACCCCAGAGCTAACGTTTACCGTCGTGACAACGATATTCCTTATTCATGGGGTACAGCAGTAAACGTACAGTCAATGGCATTCGGTAATATGGGCGACGATTGCGGTACAGGTGTTGCCTTTACCCGTGACCCCGCAACAGGTGCAAAGGGCCTCTTCGGTGAGTTCCTTACAAACGCACAGGGCGAGGACGTTGTTGCCGGTGTTCGTACACCTATGCACATTTCCGAAATGGAACAGAAGTTCCCCGAAGCATTTGCACAGTTTAACGAAGTTTGTAAAACTCTTGAAAACCACTACCGCGATATGCAGGATATGGAGTTTACTGTAGAACACGGAAAACTCTTTATGCTCCAGACTCGTAACGGTAAGAGAACAGCTCAGGCTGCTTTGAAGATTGCTTGTGACCTCGTTGACGAAGGCATGAGAACTGAAGAAGAAGCAGTTTTGATGATTGACCCGAGAAACCTTGACACACTTTTGCACCCGCAGTTTGATGCAGCCGCTTTGAAATCTGCAACACCTATGGGCAAAGGTCTTGGTGCTTCTCCCGGTGCTGCTTGCGGTAAAATCGTCTTCACAGCAGACGACGCAGAAGCATGGGCTGCTAAGGGCGAGAAAGTTGTTCTCGTTCGTCTTGAAACTTCTCCCGAAGATATCACAGGTATGAAGTCTTCACAGGGTATCCTCACAGTTCGTGGCGGTATGACATCACACGCTGCCGTTGTTGCTCGTGGTATGGGTACATGCTGTGTATCAGGTTGCTCCGACATCGTTATGGACGAAGCTAACAAGAAATTCACTTTGGCAGGTAAAACATTTGTCGAAGGCGATTTCATTTCTATAGACGGTTCAACAGGTAACATCTATGACGGTATTATCCCGACAGTTGATGCTACTATCGCAGGCGAATTCGGCAGAGTTATGGCTTGGGCTGACAAGTACAGAACACTCAAAGTAAGAACTAACGCCGACACACCCGCAGACGCTAAGAAAGCAAGAGAACTCGGTGCAGAAGGTATCGGTCTTTGCCGTACAGAGCATATGTTCTTTGAGCCGACAAGAATTGCTGCTTTCCGTGAAATGATTTGTGCTGACACAGTTGAAGAAAGAGAAGTTGCTCTTGAGAAGATTCTTCCTTATCAGCAGGGCGACTTTGAAAAACTCTATGAGGCTCTCGAAGGCAACCCCGTAACTATCCGTTTCCTCGATCCTCCGCTTCACGAGTTTGTTCCCACAGAAGAAGCCGACATCAAGGCTCTTGCAGAAGCACAGGGCAAGACAGTTGAGCAGATTAAAGCTATCATCGACTCTCTCCACGAGTTCAACCCGATGATGGGACACCGTGGCTGCCGTCTTGCTGTAACATATCCCGAAATCGCAAAGATGCAGACTAAGGCTGTTATCCGCGCTGCTATCAATGTTAAGAAAGCTCATCCCGACTGGAACCTCGTTCCCGAGATTATGATTCCGCTCGTTGGCGATATCAAAGAGCTTAAATATGTTAAGAACTTCGTAGTAGAAACTGCTGACGCAGAAATCGCCGCTCAGGGCGCTGACCTCAAATATGAAGTCGGTACAATGATCGAGATTCCTCGTGCAGCTCTTACCGCTGACGAAATCGCTAAGGAAGCTGAGTTCTTCTGCTTCGGTACTAACGACCTTACACAGATGACATTCGGTTTCTCCCGTGATGACGCAGGCAAGTTCCTCGATTCTTACTATGATGCTAAGATTTACGAGAACGACCCGTTTGCTAAACTCGACCAGACAGGCGTTGGCAGACTTATGGAAATGGCTGTTAAACTCGGTAAAGATGTTCGTCCGACAATGCACTGCGGTATCTGCGGTGAGCACGGCGGCGATCCCACATCCGTAGAATTCTGCCATAAGATTGGTCTTGACTATGTTTCATGTTCACCGTTCCGTGTTCCGATTGCTCGTTTGGCAGCAGCTCAGGCAGCTATCAGCGAAAAGAAATAATAGGTTACTGAAAAGTAATGTTTTCCGCCCGAAGAAATTCGGGCGGATTTTTTTGACATTTATGTCTATTCGTGATATAATACCAAAACAAAATTATAAGGGTGGTAGTATTCTGTGGCAAAAATCGTGAAGATCGAAAAAGTCCAATTAAAGAATAATCCGCAAATTAAAGAAGATTTGATACAAAGTTTTATTTTTGACAATCCTTCTGTATTGGGCTTAGGTGATTTATCTCCAATACAAAGAGAGAAAATACAGCCTTCTGGTGGCAGACTTGATTTGCTTCTTGCAGATGATGACGGTGTTCGATATGAAGTTGAGATACAGTTAGGTTCTACTGACCCCAGCCACATTATTAGAACATTAGAGTATTGGGATACCGAGCGTAAGCGTTATCCTCAATATGACCATTGCGCTGTAATTATTGCCGAAGAAATAACAGGCAGATTTATGAATGTTATTTCATTGTTTAATGGTGCTATTCCGCTTATAGCATTACAAATGACTGCTTATAAACAAGGAGAGGATATTTCTCTCGCATTTACAAAAGTCCTTGACAGAATTACAGTTGTTAATGATGAAGATGAGCAATACGAAGTGACTGATAGAAAATATTGGGAAACCAAAAGCACACCTAAAATGTTGCAAAATGTTGATAAAATATTTGAAAGCGTCAAAGAATTCGTAAGTGGATATGAGTTAAAATATAATAAATTCTATATTGGAATGATGAAAGACGGAATATCAAAAAATTTCCTTATGTTTAAACCCAAAAAGAATTATTTGTATTTGGTTTTTAAGGGAAATGAGAATTTAGAAATGACAAGTGCTTGCGAAGAATTAGGACTTGATATTTCGTATATACCTCGTTGGAAAGAATATAGTATTCGCTTATCTAATTACGATGAATATAAAAAATATAAAGAAACTATAGATAATCT
>JAGHTC010000098.1 GCA_018065465.1 Candidatus Ruminococcus equi | reverse complement strand
AAGGTCGACAAAATCTTTAATCCAATTCATTGATAAAAACATAATAACCCTCCTTACTTGTCGTCAGTAAACTGACTAAGGGCAGAAAGATTGCCCGAGTTAAGATCTCTGATATCTTTTATGCCGTATTTCATCATAGCAAGACGGGTAAGTCCCAATCCGAAAGCGAAGCCCGTATATTCTTCGGGGTCGATACCGCCTTCCTTGAGAACCTCGGGATGAATCATACCGCAGGGGCAAAGCTCAAGCCAACCCGAGTGTTTGCAGGAGGGACAACCCTCACCACCGCAGATAAGGCAGCTTATGTCGAGTTCAAATCCCGGCTCGACAAAGGGGAAAAATCCCGGGCGCAGTCTTACTTTTATATCCTTTTGGAAAACTTCACTGAGCATAGTTTTCATAAAGTAGATAAGGTTTGAAATTGAAATATTTTTGTCAACCATAACGCCTTCCATCTGGAAGAAGGTGTTTTCGTGGCAGGCGTCAGTTGCTTCGTTTCTAAAGCACCTTCCGGGGAAGATAGCACGAATGGGCATACCTTTTTCAAGTTGACCTTTGTATTTTTTGAGAATGGCGTTTTGTGCAGCAGATGTCTGGCTCTTTAATAGTTGTCCGTTTTCAAGATAGTAGGTATCCTGCATATCTCTTGCGGGGTGGTTTTTCGGAATGTTTACCGCTTCAAAGCATTCGTAGTCGGTAACAACTTCCGCATAATCTTCAACATTAAATCCCATTGTGGTGAAGATTCTCTCGCATTCACGCTGAACAAGGGTGATAGGATGGTAACTTCCCCTGTCGAGTTTTGACGGGATTGAAACATCAAATTCGGGCATCGAGTTTATCTCGCGTTCAATCTGACGCTTTTTGAGTTCTTCGCCCTTTTGTGTGATGACTTCGGTAGCCTGTTGTTTTAGTTCGTTTACCAATGCGCCGAAACTTTTTCTTTCATCGGGGGAAAGGTCTTTCATACCCTTGAGCAAATCGGTAATGCTTCCCTTTTTGCCGAGATATTTGACTCTTAAATCCTCTAATGTTTCACTGCTTTCGGCATTTTTGAGTTCAGACTCAAGTTTTGATTTCAGTTCTTGCAGTTTTTCTTTCATAAAAACCTCCGTAAAATAAAAAAATCCCATCCGCAAGGGACGGGAAAAATTCCGTGGTACCACCCTAATTTCGGTAAAACCGACACTCAGGCGACATATAACGGTGTCAGCCGTCAAAGCCTACTTATTGCTGTTCAGCCTTGCCACTCGAAAGTGAACTTCGCTCAAAGGTTTTGTTCTCCGCTTTCAGCCGGTGACGGAAAATCTCTTTGCAAAACGAAAATGAGTTACTCTCTTTGTCATCGTGTTATCGAATTGATTTTACCATTTGGTAAAGATTTTTGCAAGAGTTTTATTGAAAAAATTTATATATTATGATATTGTATCAGTATAAATGATTATCGGAGTGAGAAAAAATGGATGTTTTAGTAGAACAGATCGTAAAAAGACAGAAAAATGCAAAATACTATCTTAACATTGTGATTATACTTTTCGCTATGCTTGCAATACCCTCGATTTTCGTACTGATAGCCGAGGTTTTTCAACTTGCATATTTTATCTATATCGCATTGTTTGTTTTCTTTTTCTGCATCTACGGTGCGTGGTACTTTATATCATCACTTAATATCGAGTACGAATATGCGATTTTAGGCTCAACTTTCAGAGTTGACAAGATTATCGCAAAGCGTAAACGCAAAAAAGTACTGAAAATCGATGTAAAAGAGTTTGAGAGCGTTTTCAAATATACCGACGAAGAAATGGATAAGTACAAGTTTACAAAAGTCTATTCGGTAGGGGAAAAGGATTTTTCAACTGATAACTATGTTGCCCGTTTTTACAGCGAAGCAAAGGGAAAATGCGCAATAGTTTTCACCCCGAAAGAAAAGTTACTCAACGCTATGCGTCCGTATCTTAACCGCGAAACGGTGAAGAATATTTTTTCGGTGTAATTATGAAAGAAATAACAAGTGATTTTGTAAGAAAAAATCTGCCGAAAAGACCGCAAAACGCCAACAAAGGCACTATGGGTACTTTGCTTAGTATTACAGGCAGTTACTCTATGGCGGGGGCGTCTATACTCTCGGCAAAATCGGCACTAAAAACAGGTGTCGGACTCCTCAGACAGGTAGTACCGCAGAGTATTTACCCGATTGTGGCGGGCGCTGTGTATGAGCCTGTATTTGTCACAGTAGAAGATTCTATCGACAAAACAGTATCAAAAAACGCGGTTGATTATCTCTTATCATTGTCAAAAACTTCAACAGCAGTTTTGCTCGGTTGCGGACTGAAAAATACAGAGGATATACAAATACTCGTTGAAAGATTTATCTGCGAAAGTGAAGTCCCACTTATCATAGATGCCGACGGCATAAATGCTTTGTCACAGCACATAGATATATTAGACAAAGCAAAGTGTGAAGTGGTTTTAACTCCGCATCCGAAAGAGTTTTCTCGCATTTCGGGGCTATCCGTTGAAGATATAGAAAAAGATAGAGAAAAGGCTGTAGCGGTTTTCACCGATAGATACAAAAATATTACCCTTGTTTTAAAAGGCAACGGTACTCTTGTGAAGAGATACGGCTGTGAAACTTATATCAACAAAACCGGTAACGAAGGTATGGCAAAAGGCGGCAGCGGAGATGTGCTTTCCGGTATTATCTCATCGCTGACAGCACAGGGAGTAGAGACGCATATTTCCTCGTTGTGCGGGGTATATATCCACGGACTTGCCGGAGATATCGCAAAGGAAAAATTTACGGAAATTTCTATGCTTCCGAGTGATACCGTAAACTGTATCAGCGAAGCATTCAAAAAAATAAAAGAAAATTAAATCAGAAACTGCAAAAGTGTTTTAGGGGAGGCTTTATATGAAGCCTCCCTGTTGCTGATTTTTTCAGAGTATTCCGACTGTAAATTCGGGTTTTCGATGCCAAAATGAAACAGGTTACAAAAAATGGTAAAAAATTACAAAAGGTTTTCAAAAGAATTAACCATTTTTCACCATATGAATTTACAAGAAACAACCGCTTAATTTACTGTTTCTCACACTTTGAGCAATACTACCAAAAATTTACCATTATGTAAGTATTATGTAATACATATTTAATCCTTGCAATTTTAGTTACAACGATGTATAATGTCATTGTATAAGTTTAAATTGGAGGGAAATATCTATGATTAAAAAACTTTTGGCATTAGCAGTAGTATTTGTGCTTATTTTCAGCACAGTATCATTCGCTGTTTCTGCCACAATCAACAATCAGAAACCAAACGATGACATCGCTCCTGTTTCTGCCGACACAACCGCAGAAAAGAAAGATGCCACCAAAACAGCCAAGTGGCTCAATGATGCAAAGACAAGTGCTGAAATTGACATTGCATCAACCTTTGATAAGAAAATTACCGACGGTAAAATTCTTTTCTTAGGAAGTCTTTGCAGTGCACACGCCCTTACAAAAGGAACTGTTGCAAATTCACTTACCACTTGTGCAAAATACGCGGATGTTGACTACTATCTTTATAGTGTGAACAACGAACTCGAATCAGACAAAAACACACCTATCACAGGCACTTTGAAAAAGAACAGCACCTTCACCGAGGCTATGGTTACCACTTTCAACAAATCAAGACATTCTTGCCTGTATGAATTTGCCAACGTTTTGGTAAACAAGTGGACTAAAGATTACGACCTTGTTGTTATGGAATTTGACGGAATCAGAATGGGTATGTTCAGTGCTACCATAACCAACACAATGAAGTCAAATCTCTTAAAAGCAGCAATAAAGTTAAAATCTCTCTATGCTGACGGCAAAGTTGTTTGGATTATACCCGATAAGAGTACAGTAGTTGATGATGACTCATCTACAAAGAAATATAACGCAAAATATATCTACAACGAGTATTATCTGAATCACACAAGTAACAGTTACAACAAGAATGTTTATGACTGTTTGGCACTTGTTGCTCCCGAAGATTGGCTCAACAGCCAAGGTACAGCAAGAAAAGATTATCCGACAAGTTATAACGATACTCTGCTTGAATCCCTTACCACATTGAAGAATAGATGTAAAGTAACCGATACAGTTAATAACAGCGGTGATATCTGGGTACCTTACGATAAATCCGAAAAAGTATCCGCTTTCTTGGAAAGCAAAATGTTAGGCCACGGATATGAAGAGGCTATTATCACCGATACCGTTGCAGACGGATTCAAGATTGAATCTGTAAAAGGCGAGTATTATGATACAAAGACCGCAACATATAAAGAAATGGCACAAGGTAAGTTCACAAAGAAGATTGAGGGACAGAAAGTAACCGGTACATTTGATGTAACCGATTTGGATGTTGCCAACATCAGACTTACCATCACCGTTTCCGTTTTGACAGGCGAAGACGACCCGTTTATCGAAGATGAAGTTGTAGATACCAACGTCGGCGATGCAGTAATCGAGTATTATCATAACGAAGAAAAGATAAATGAAGAGAAACTTCCCACACCTAATTTGGAGAAGAAGAAATTCACCGTTGATACAACAGTAGTAAACGGTACTATCACAGATGATACCACCGTTTATGAAGGTGAAGATGTTACTATCACCTACTCACCTGATGAGTTCTACGAACTTGACAAGATTACCGTTGACGGTACTCCTCTTACACCACAGCAGATGGCTTTGCATAAGGATTCTTACAAATTCTCCGATCTCGACAAAGACCATACAATCAAAGTTGAGTATAAACTTGTAAAACATACCGTTACATTTGAATCAAACGGCGGTAGTTCCGTACAGGGACAAACAGTAACTCACGGCGATAAGGCTACCGAGCCCGAAGACCCCACAAAGACAGGTTATACTTTCACAAAATGGTACAAGGACGAAGGACTCACAGAAGAATGGAAATTCGATACCGATACAGTTTTAGAAGATACCGTTCTTTATGCAGATTATCTTGAAGATACACATACCCTTACTTATGATGCAAACGGCGGCGAAAACGCTCCCTTGCCTCAAGAAATGAAGATTTCCGCTGCTGCTTATGTATCAGAAAACGAGCCTACCCGTGACGGCTACACCTTCTATGGTTGGGCAACTTCAAAAGAAAAAGCAGACGCAGGCACAGTTGAATACGAGCCCGAAGACCTCTACCTCGGCGAAAATGTCGAAAAGGCTGATGCAACACTTTACGCTGTTTGGTCAGAAAACGATGTTACAATTTCCTATGTTGCTACAACAGGCGGTTCTGTAACAAATGACGAAGATGTTGTAAAAGTATTCTCAGGCGAGCCCGATGGTTCAACAGCAGTGGCTGACGAGGGTTACCACTTTGTAAATTGGATTAACGCTGAGGGTGACGAAGTCAGCAAAGACGAGACATTCGTTCCCACACAGCCCAAAGAAGGCTTCTCTGCTACAACTTACACCGCTGTATTTGAAATCAATAAGTACGATGTAACTTTCGATATGCAGGGACACGGCGAGCAAGAAAAACCGCAGACTGTAGACCACGGTTCTTATGCAGAAAGACCTACTGACCCCGAAGAAGAAGGCTACGGCTTTATCGGTTGGTCATCTGACCCCGACACTTATGTAGAATTTGATTTTGAAAAAACACCTATCACAGAAGATACAATAATTTATGCTTTCTGGTTAGAGAAAACCGCTACCTTGACTTATGATGCAAACGGTGGCGAAAATGCTCCCAAGCCCCAGACTTTGAAGTATACCGAAGAGGCTGACATCACTCTCGATGAGCCTACTCGTGACGGCTACACATTCGAAGGTTGGTCTTCTACATCAACAGGTATTGTTGAGTACGAACCCGGCGAACTCTACAAAGATGCAAATGTTGAACCCGCTGACGATACTCTCTTTGCAGTATGGTCACAGAATTTAGTAGATATCTACTACACAACAGACGGCAACGGTACTGTTGATAATGATTTCGAAGAACTTGCTGTCTTTGACGGCGAGGCAGAAGGCTCAACAGCTTCACCGAACGAGGGCTATCATTTCGTAAACTGGACAGACTCACAGGGCAATATAGTCGGTACAGATCCTACTTTCGTACCCGAGAAGGTTGACGGCAAGAATGTTTCCGAAACATACACAGCTAACTTTGCTATCAACAACTACGAAGTTGACTTTGATATGCAGGGACACGGCGACCAGGTTCCTTCACAGCATCCTAACCACGGCGATAAAGTAGAAGAACCCGAAACTCCCACAGCAGACGGTTACACATTCAAGAACTGGTACAAAGACGACCAGTTTGCTGCAACTTGGGACTTTGAAAACGATGTTGTTACAGAAGACACAACTCTCTACGGTTTGTGGGATGAAGACGAAGTTCCGCTTCATTATAACGCAAACGGCGGTACAAACGCTCCTGCTGACCAGACAATGAAGTATACAGAAAAAGCATTTGTTTCTTCAAATGAGCCTACAAGACCGGGCTACACATTCTACGGTTGGGCTACTACAAAAGAAAAAGCAGATGCAGGTATTGTTGAATACAACAAGAACTCACTCTTTGCAGATGAAAACACAGTTAAAGTAGAATCTACTCTCTATGCTTGCTGGACTGAAAACGAAACCATTATCCGCTATAAAGCAGAAGAAGGCGGTTCTGTTGACAATGCAGAAGACACAGTTAAGGTTGACACAGGCACACCCGCAGGCTCAACTGCAACAAAAGACTATGGTTATGACTTCCTCGGTTGGGAAGACGAAAACGGTAACATCGTATCAAAAGACGAACATTTCGTTCCCTCAAAGGATAAGACAACAGGACTTTATGAGCCTGCAACTTACACAGCTACTTTTGACAAGCACGATTTCACCGTAAAATTCGATACAATGGGCAAAGCTGAAAATCCGAAAGACCAGAAAGTCGAATATCTTGACAAAGCAACAAAACCCGAAAACCCGAAGGCAGAAGGATACATCATCTACGATTGGTACAAAGATAAAGAATTAACCGATCCTTGGGATTTCGAAAACGATGTTGTTACAGAAGATATCACACTCTATGCTTACTGGACAAAGATTATCGTTGACCCCGATGACCCGACAAAACCGTCAAGCGGTATTTCTGTAATTCCTCCGGAAGACAGATATTACACAGGCGAAGAAATCAAACCCGAAGATGTTATCATTATGCTTGATGACAAGGTTCTCGAACCCGGCACAGATTACGAAATCATCGGCTACGAAGAGAATATCGAAATAGGCGAGGCTTATGTACTCGTTCAGGGTAAACTTCGTGCATTCGATGGCGTTTTGAAAGTACCGTTCAAGATTTTGCCTGTTCCCGCAACACCGCAAGAGGCTACTCCGAATAATGCACCTATCCAAACAGGCTCAACACAGAGCGCTTTGATTTACCTCTATGTTGTATTAGGTCTTGCTTTGTTCGTAGTATTTATGCGCAAAGAAAAAATCTTTGAGAAATAATTTCTCAAATTTATAAAAACTAACACCGACTACCGCAGATACCCTCTGCGGTAGTTTTTTGTGTATATGTCGTAAAATTAAATATTGCAACGAATAAATAAGTGTGATAGAATAGCCTTGCGACATAAACTTAATATAACGCTTTCCACAAGTGTGTATTTTTTATTGAAAAAAATGCATACTCATTTTTCGCATACTGTTATAGTGGTGAAATTGTGTCGCAGCAATCGGAGTCGTACATTTTTCGGTGCGTGGCTTCTGCTACGCACTTTTTTATTTTGTGAGGGAAAGAAAATGGAAACAGAAAAGGAACTGACGGGCTACCCGTCCATAGACAAACCGTGGCTCAAATATTATACGGAAGAAGCAATCAATGCCTCTCTGCCTGACTGCACAGTATATGAGACGATATACAACGGTAACAAGGATTATCTCGACGACATCGCTTTGATGTATTTCGGTAAAAAGATTTCCTATAAAACTATGTTTGAACAGATAGACAAGACAGCAAAAGCGTTTACCGCTTTGGGTGTAAAAACTGGCGATAACGTGGCTTTATGTATGCCTGCAATTCCGGAAACGATTTATTCCGTTTTGGCACTGAACAAAATCGGTGCAAACGCAAATATGCTCAACCCTACCTTTACCGCTGAACAGTTGACCGACCGTATCAACGATACAGGGGCAAGTGTGCTTGTCGTTATCAATGAACTGTATAATCTTTTAGAAACCGTTATACCTAACACGAGTATAAAAACTGTGGTTGCGTGTCCGGCTGTAAACAGTCTTGGTGCGTTTGTAAAAATTGCGAAAAAAGTTAAACCTATTCCGAACACGATTTCGTGGAACGATTTTATAAAAAACGGAAAAGCCGAAACAATTACTATTCCACCTTACGAAACCAACAGTCCCGCCATAATGGTCTATTCTTCGGGAACAACCGGTGCTTCAAAAGGGATTCAACTTACTAATACAGGTATAAATGCATCAATTGTGGAATGTGGACCATACACATATGGTTTTAAAAGAAAAGAACGATATTTTTTGCAAATACCAGTTTGGTTTTCTACAGGGATTATCACAACCGGTCTTGTACCGCTTTGTTATGGCGTTTGCTTAATCCTTGAACCAATATATGATTTTAATATTTTTGAGAAAGAAATTGCTAAATATAAGCCAAATTATATGATTACCGCTACCGGTTTGGTAAATCACATTATGACAAAGCCTCATTTGTCAAGTTCCGCTAAATACTTCAAATGTCTTGCCATAGGGGGAGAAGGTATTACCGAAAATGCAGAAAAAAGAATTAACGAGTGGCTAAATAAAAACGGGAATTCCCTAAACTTGCGAAAAGGTTATGGAATGTGTGAATGTTGCGGAGCCGTAACAAATACTGAATTGAATTGCAATCCGCTATCATGCTCGGGAATACCGACACCTCACGTCACGGTTTCGGCGTTTGATTTGGAAACGGGAGAAGAACAGAAATACGGTGAGCGAGGTGAAATCCGTGTTCTGTCGCCATGTCGGATGTTAGGTTATTACAAAAATTCAAAAGAAACGGACAAGTATTTTCATACTGACGAAAAAGGAAATGTATGGGCTTGTACCGGTGATATGGGTTATGTTACGGAAGACGGTTGCGTGTATGTTAGTGGCAGAATCAATGATTCCTACATAAACGAGCAAAATGAAACGATATATCTATTCGATATTGAAAGAGCCGTTCTCGATATTCCGCAGGTCAGGCAGTGTAAAGCAGTGGCTTCGTATATTGACGGAAAAACAGTTCATGTTTGCCATATTGTTTTGGATTCATTGTCAAACAAATCCGAAATAATAAGAAAAGTTACCGCTCATTGTGCTGAAAAATTGATTGATAGTTATCAACCGTATTTATATAGGTTTCACGATGATGCTTTACCGGTTGCATCAAGCGGGAAACTTGATATTATCAACATGAGAGAGGATATTGAAAATCTTTTCGATATTAGAGTAGAAAGCAAAAAGCAATAAAATGAAAAATCTGTTTGTAATATATAAGCCCTAAAGCCTGCATTTGATATGCAGGCTTTTGTATTCCCCAAGCCAACCCTCCAAAATTTTTCCCACCCACCCTATTGACAAAACATACTATGTGGTGTATAGTATAACGCAAAGGGAGGTATTCTATGGATGTTCAAATAAAGCGTGGGCTTCTTGATTTTTGCGTATTATCCGCAACAAGATATCACGAATCCTACGGATATAAGATAATAAAAGACCTGAAACCTTATATCGAAATTTCCGAATCTACTTTGTATCCGATTTTACGCAGGCTCGAAGGAGCAAAACTGATTTCTGTTCGTTCTGCCGAGTATAACGGGCGACTTCGAAAATACTATGCAATCACTCTTTCGGGGATAAAACACCTCGAAGAGTTCGAAGAAGAATGGAAAGAAATTATGTCTGTATATAAATTTATTGTAAGAAAGGGTGACAGAAATGACTAAATCGGAATTTTTGACAACTTTGGAAAAACGCCTGTCGCATTTGCCGAAAGTCGATGCTGACAAAACGCTTGAGTATTATTCCGAGATGATAGACGACCTTACAGACGAGTTGGAGGACGAAGAAAAAGCGGTTGAAAGCTTAGGCTCGGTTGACGATATCGCTAAGGAAATTACCGCCGATATCCCGATGACAAAACTAATAAAAGAAAAGGTAAAACCGAAACACAAACTTACTTGGTGGGAGATAACTTTGCTCGTTGTCGGCTCGCCGTTGTGGCTTTCTCTTTTGATTGCACTTTTTGCCGTTGTTTTGTCACTGTATATTTGCATTTGGGCGGTTGTCTTTTCGCTTTATGCAGTTGTTGTCGCCCTGTTCGGTGCATTTTTGGGGCTTGTCGTTTTCGGCATATTCTTTGCCGCTACAAGGGGCTTTGTGCGTGGGCTTTTGCTTTTTGGTGTCGGCCTATTCTGTGGCGGTCTTGCGATAGTTCTGACATACTTTAGTAACTTTATTTTAAAGCAGGTTTTGAAATTAAGCCGTGTTATTTGGCGGTTTATTAAATCATTGTTTGTCACAAAGGAGAAGAAAAATGAAGAAAAGTAAAAAGTTTTTTATTATCCTTGCCATCGTTTTGATTTGTCTTGGTCTTATCGCTTCTTTTTCCGCTTTTTATGCAGTTGATTTCGATGTTGAAAGCCTTTATATAAATGAGCATATAAGCGAAAGCAAAACGATTTACGAAAATTTTGACACCGTAAATTTGACAGCGGACAGCATAGATGTAAATTTTGTTCTTTCCGAAAACGATACCTGCAAAATTGAGTATAGCGACATAAAGCAGGCAAAATACGATATTTCGGTAAATGACGGTGTTTTGAACATCAAGCGTGTTGATAACCGCAAATGGTATGAATATATCGACATTCTAGATTTTAATAACAGCCTTACCGTATCACTGCCGAAAGATAAAATCAAAAGCCTTTGTATAAATCTTCAAAGCGGGAATGTAAATGCAGAAAATATCAGCGTTTTCGGTGATATGGATATCAAAACTCAAAGCGGAAATGTTACTTTGAAAAATGTTGATACAAAAGGTAAAATGAATGTTGAAACATCAAGCGGTAATATAAAGTTTGATTTATGTTCGGCTATCGGTGTATCGACAAAAACACACAGCGGTAATGTAAATGCAGAAAATATCAGCGTTTTCGGTGATATGGATATCAAAACCCAAAGCGGAAATGTTACTTTGAAAAATGTTGATACAAAAGGCAAAATGAATATCGAAACATCAAGCGGTAATATAAAGTTTGATTTATGTTCGGCTAACGGTGTATCGGCAAACACACACAGCGGTGATGTTTCGGGAAAATTTACAAACGATATGAAATATGTTGCAAAGACAAGCAGCGGAGATATCTGCGTTCCCGAAATAAACAGCAATATTATATGCGAAATTTCTACCCACAGCGGAAATATTATTTTTGAATAACGCAAGGCGTTTATATTGCTTTTTGTTTGAAATAATATTATAATTACAAGGTAGAAAAGGGGACAAAAATATGGGAAATGTAATTATTAAGGAATATGCGGGGCTGATAAGAAATTACAGGCAACTCGCAAATGAACTATCGGTTAATATAGACGGTCTTTCAAGGCGCGACAGAGAAGAAAAAATCTTGCTTTCTGCATACGATAAATGGGGCTATGACATAGGAAATCACCTAAACGGTCAGTTTGCTCTTGTTCTGTTTGATGAAAGCAAAAACGAAACCTTTGCAGTTCGTGACCAATTCGGTTTACAGCAACTTTTTTACTATCTTACAGATGACGGTATTCTTTGTACCTTGTCGATAAAGGATATGCTGAAAAAGGACGGATTCAAAAAAGAATTCAACGAAAAGGTACTGCAACTTTATCTTGGCTTTACCTATATCGCAGGCGAAGAAACTTTCTTCAAAGGACTGTATAAGTTGATGCCCTGCAAGTACCTTGTTTTCAACGAAAAGGGACTAAAAATCGAAAGATATTTTGAAGCGATATTCACGGTTGACGAAAGCAAAACTGAAGACGATTTTGCATCTGAAATCGAAAGCGGACTTATTTCTGCGCTAAAAGAAGTCAAAGATGAAAGTGAAGTTGCCGACAGTTTCCTCTCCGGCGGTGTGGATTCTTCCTACCTTCTTGCTATTAGCGATGCAAAAATTGCCTACTCCGCAAGCTACGAACACAAGGGCGCAGACGAGTCCGAACTTGCAAAGCAGACGGCTGAAAAACTCAACAGAAAATTTGTAAAATATACCGTTACTCCCGAAGAATACTTTGCATCTGTAAAGCAGTTTATGTATGATATGGAATCTCCGACAGGAGATGCGTCTTCACTAGTATTTGCCATTTGCTGTAAAGAGGTCGTAAAGCACTCGAAAATCTGCTATTCCGGCGAAGGCTCGGACGAATGGTTCGGCGGATACAATATTTACAGAAAAGCCGAAGAATATATGAATGTTCCGTCTCCGCTTTTCTGCGGTAATACCTATATTATGCACACCCCCGAGCAAAAAAGGCTCTTAAAACGCTACCACGAAGAATATTCAATGGCGAACTTCAGAAAGAATCTTTATGCCGATTTGAAAATGTACGAGCCGTTAACGAGAATGCTCGATATCGACCAGAGGATTTTCCTTGAGGGCAGTATCTTCCACAATGTTCGCAGAATAAGCGATTCATCGGGGCTTGATATCCGCACACCGTATGTCGATATGCGTATTTATGATGTTGCACTCCACGCCCCCGCAAAGTTCAAGATAAACGGCGAGAACAACAAAATAGTCCTTCGAAAAGCCGCCGAAAGAGTACTTCCGAAAGAAGTTGCCTGGCGTACGAAAAAAGGCTTTCCTGTCCCTATTCGTGATTGGTTGCTTGACAAAAAGTATAATGAGAAGATTTTTGCTAAACTGCACGGCGAAGTTGCAGAAAAGTTTTTCAATATAGATGAACTTGATAACCTGATTTTGCAGTTTACTACCGACCACCCCGAATTTTGGCGAAAAATCTGGACTATATATACCTTCATCCTTTGGTACGAAGTATTTTTTATCAATAAAGATTAACAAAAAATCCGAACACGAAGTTGATATGCACCTCCAAAAGTGTCTAACTTTTGGGGTGCATATCATTGACTGGGTGCTTTTTCCCGCACCGGGAACACCGCCAAAAAAGTATTCCCTCGCCGTTGTGGTTAACCGCCGCCGAGTGAATTATCATGGCTTCATTGAAAAGTGCCGTATATGAATAGGCTCTCATTATTATTTGATTTACCACAGGTATTTCTGTTTTATAAATCGGATTATCAAATATGCAAATATCAATCTTTTGAAAGTTTTGGTGTACCCATGCTGCAGAATAGTATTTATTCCAAATTACGATTCCGTTTTCGCAGGGTGAGAGGGAAAACCCTTTGATACTAATGGGCTTTTTCGGGAAACCGTTGTTAATAAATTGTAAAAAACCGCAGGGCAATCAAACGGACTGCTCTGCGGTAATTTTGTGTATTTAACTTATCAATCGGGCTTTTTCTCATCGTAGATTTCACAGGATAAAAACTTATCTTCATATGAGCAACTGCAAATGTGTGACAAAGTATCTGATGAAAGTCTTTTGTCAGAGTGCTTGCAGTAAAACTTGCCCTGTGTGCGGTCAAGACTGTCGGGTTCTTCAAAAACAAGGAAAGGACATCGTGCCATAAAATCCACCTCTTTATCTTTATTGACTATATTATATATGAGTGCAATTTATTTTTCAAGAAGTTTTTGAAATACAGACTATGTTTCTTTTTATGTATTGATTGACAAATTTGGAAAAAGATATATAATATTGTTATCTATATATAAGTTGATTACTATGTGTTAGTATGCCTTTGGCATTTTCTATAAGGGGGAATTTTCTTGTTCCAAATAGCAAAGGAGCATCGCCACTTCGGTAAACAAATCCTATTGCTCGCTAAAAACGAACTTATTAAAACCTACAAAGGTGCAGTTATCGGACCGTTCTGGGCTGTTATCAAACCTGCATTCACTTTGTTTGTATATTGGTTTGCCTTTACCTGCGGTATCAAAAACCTCGGTGACGGCGTTTCGGTTACTATGAGCGGAATACAAATCGGTAACTTTGACCGCTTTACTTTTATGCTTGTCGGCTTTATTCCGTGGTTTTTCATCACCGACAGCATTACTTTGGGTGCAAAATCCATCAGGCTTAACCGCCAGTTTGTTACAAAAGTCAGTTTCCCTGTATCCACTATTATGACTTACACCGCGGTTGCAAGACTGTATATTCACCTTTTCCTGTCCGCTTTGATGTATGTTTATCTCGTGTTCATTTCGGGTATTTCACCTTCTGTATATAATGTACAGTTCTTCTTCTACTGCCCGCTTATGTTCTTGTTCTTCGTCGTGCTGACATGGTCAACTGCGCCGATGAGCGCTTTCTCACGAGATTTTGAGAATATGATTGTTTCTATTATGTCGGGTATTTTCTGGCTTTCCGGCGTAATTTATTCAAGTTACAACTTCGACGATAACAGAGTGCTGAAATGGCTGATGATGCTCAACCCGATTAACTTCTTTGCAAACGGCTATCGTAACGCTTTTCTCTATCACAGATGGTTCTTTGAATATCCGCTTGAAATCATCGTTTTCTTCATTGAATTTGCCGTTATTATCGCACTCGGTATCTTCAACTACAACAGACTGCGTAAGACGCTGCCTGACGTTCTGTAAGGGGGTAATACTATGTCTGATGCTATTATTTCTTTTGACCATGTATACAAAGAATACACGCTCTATAAAAATGACCAGGAGCGTTTCAAGGCTCTTTTTGTAAAGCCGCGCCACCCGAAAATCAACAAGGCGCTTAAAGATGTTACCTTCTCAATAAACAAAGGCGAGTCTGTCGGTATTATCGGCGACAACGGCGCAGGTAAATCAACTATTTTGAAGATGATTACCGGTGTTGCTCACCCGACAAAAGGAACTGTAACGGTTAAAGGCAAGGTTGCCGCTTTGCTTGAACTTACTGCAGGTTTTTCTACCGAAATGACAGGCAGAGAGAATATCTATCTCAAAGGCTATATTTTGGGACTTAACGATGCCTATATCCGCACGATTGAAGAAAGAATCATCGACTTTGCACAACTCGGTGACTATATCGACCAACCTGTAAGAACTTATTCCAGCGGCATGAAAATGCGTCTCGGCTTTGCTATCAATGTTAACATTGAGCCTGATATCCTTGTTGTCGACGAGGCTCTTTCCGTCGGTGATGCTTCTTTTAAGAAAAAGTGTAAAGCAAAAATTAACGAAATCATAAATATGGGCACAACCGTGCTTTATGTCAGCCACAACAAAGACTCCGTACTTGAAGTTTGCAAAAAGGCTATCTTTATGAAAAAAGGCGAACTTCTTTTCTGCGGTGATGTCAAAGAGGCTTTTGAACTTTATCAGGCAAGTAAAAAGTAAAAGGTGATTACCATAGTCAGCGATTATGTTTTCAATGAGATTTACCTATCAACTGAATATATAAAGAACAAGGGTATTTTGACCGAAACGGAAGATTATATTATCTTCGGAGGTCATACCCTTTGTACTTATTTGCAGAAAACGCTTGAGAATTTTAAAAAGACAACATCCGCTTCTTTTAGCATTAATTCAAGCGAAACGGCAAAGGATTTTGACTTTGCCAAAGACTCTCATTCTACAAATGTTTTGTACTGCATAGACCTGCGCGAAAACTCCGCTTTTGATATAGACGACCTAAAAATCGCTCTTGAAAAAGCGGTTAATTCTTCTTGCAAAAAATTTGTCGTAATGACCGTTTTACCGCAGTTTGCACCTGTGTCGGCAGTAGGCCGAATAAGCGAAATGGAATTTTCCGTTTTGTTTGACAAATCGCCGTGTTCCGATTTACTTTCGCTTTTGCGAGAGTATGCCGATAAACTTGATTTATGCGAAGTTCGTTTTGACAATATCTACGGTGCAAATTTCTCCGATGACGGCAGAATGGGACTACATACCATTTGCAAAGAAGTGCTTGATAATATGTCAATCAAGATTTCGTCCCTAGACTTATCACTCCATTTTTCGGGTATCAGTATCAGCGATGCTGTTGATGCTGTCTTCACCGTGCTGAAATACGGAAAAAAGGCAAATATCTATAACGCAACCGCATTTGATTTTACTGCTTTTGAAATAAAAACGAAATTATACAATCTTCTTTTTGACAGCGGAGTTGAACTCGATTTTGAAAAAGGCGATATAACAAAAAGTCACTATTGCAGTCTTTCAAACGGAAAACTTTCGTCCCTTGGTTTTACGCCTTGCTGTTCAAAAGATGACTCGCTTTTCTATGTTTTTTCTCTTTTGCTTGACGAAAAGTTTTCACTGCTTCAAAACAGTGTTAACGACGGCTACGACGGAAAAATCGAAAAGGTCAGGGCGTTGGAACTCGATATTCTCAAAGAATTTGACAAGCTTTGCCGTGAAAACGATATCCCGTACTTTTTGTCGGGAGGAAGTCTTCTCGGTGCTGTTCGCCACGGCGGATTTATTCCGTGGGACGATGATATTGATGTGTCAATGCTTCGAAAAGATTTTGAACGATTCAAAAAACTTTGTGCCGATAAATTGCCGAAAAAATACAGTTATCAAAGTTTTTCGGACAAGTCCGGTTACCACTACTTTTTTGATAAAATCACAGCGGAAGATACCTATTTTTCAACAAAATATTCCGACAGTTACGATATGAAAAAGGGCATTTCCCTCGATATCTTTGCTTTTGACAATACGGCAAAAAGTGTAAAAGGGCAGAAACGCCATCACAAAAAGATGATGAACCTTCGCCTTTTGATGAATGTTCGTTGGAAAAATACGGCACGCAAGGGAAAACTCTATCTGCTTTCAAAGATTTTACTTCCGTTTTTACGACTTTTCTCAATGGACTATTTCAGCAAGAAGTATGACAAACTCTCACGAAAGTATGAAAAGAAAAATTGTGAATTTGTTATGCCACCTGCAACCGACCACATCTACCGCGGGGCTATGCCGAAAGCTTGGTTTGAAAAAACTGTACCTATTAAGTTTGAGGGTTTTGGCACCTTCGCACCCATTGGGTACGATGAATACTTAAAAATCTGGTTTGGTAAAGACTATATGGATTTACTGCCTGTATCAAAACAAAAGGCATCTCACGATTTTTACCGACTTGATTTAGGCTCAACAGTGAATCCGCAAAGCAACTTACATTTTGATAATAAAGGCGAATTACTTTAGGAGATGATTTTATGATTTATGCAGTTATTCTTGCAGGCGGTGTCGGTGAGCGTATGGGCTCAACCGATATGCCGAAACAGTTTCTCGAAATAAAAAATAAACCGATTATTGCATATACCGTTGAAAAGTTTTTGATGGAACCCGAGTTTGACAAAATTATCGTTCTTACTCCCGAAAAGTGGATTGACCACACACAGGGTATTCTCGAAAAATATATCGGCAAAAATGAGAAAATCGTTGTTATTAGCGGTGGTGCCACAAGAAACGAAACGATAATGAATTCAATAGCCTATATCGAGAAAGAACATGTGCTTGACGATGATACCGTGATAGTAACTCACGATTCTGTCAGACCGTTTGTTACTCACAGAATTATCAAAGAAAATATCGAAACAGCAAAGAAATTCGGTGCTTGCGATACGGTTATTCCCGCAACCGATACGATTGTCGAGAGCAAAGACGGAGATATCATCAGTTCTATTCCCGAAAGAAAAAAGATGTATCAGGGACAAACACCCCAGTCTTTTAAGGCAAAAATGCTTCGTGATATTTACGAGAGCCTTTCAAATGAAGAAAAAGACATCCTGACAGATGCAGCAAAAATCCTTGTACTTAAAAACAAGCCCGTTAAACTTGTCAGAGGCGAAACTTTTAACATAAAAATCACCTATCCTTATGATTTAAAAATAGCGAAGTCACTTTTAGAGGACGAAGAAAATGATTAATACCGTTTACAGACTAAAATCACCGAGGCGGTTTGAGATTGCTTTTGAAGACTTTGAACTTGAAAACGAAACAGTCGTCAGACCTACTCACCTTTCTATCTGTAATGCCGACCAGCGATACTACCAAGGCACAAGAGATGCAAAGGTCTTAAAAGAAAAACTGCCCATGGCTTTGATACATGAGGCAGTCGGTGAAGTGGTTTTTGACAAATCAGGAAAATTCAATATCGGCGACAAGGTAGTTATGATACCAAATCAGCCTGTTGAGTCTGACGAATATATCGCAGAAAACTATCTTAGAACAAGCAAATTTTGCGGTAGTTCCTGTGACGGCTTTTTGCAGGAATACTATGTTCTCTCCGCAGAAAGGCTGTTAAAACTGCCCGACGATATCAACCTTGACGTTGCCGCTTTTACTGAGATAGTAAGTGTCAGTATGCACGCTGTCACCCGCTTTGACTCTATTGCTCATAACAGAAGAGATGTAATAGGCGTTTGGGGTGACGGAAACTTGGCGTTCATTACCGCTTTGCTTATAAAGAAAAGTTTTCCGAATACGAAAGTTCTCGTTTTCGGAATAAACAGCGACAAACTCTCCGACTTTTCTTTTGCGGATGAAACCTACCTCACTACCGAGATACCGGAAAATATCTATGTTGACCACGCTTTTGAGTGTGTCGGTTCTAACGGCTCACCGATAGCGATTGAACAGATAATTTCGCTTATCAAACCCGAAGGTACAATTTCGATTATGGGTGTCAGCGAATATCCCGTGCCGGTAAATACAAGGATGATTCTTGAAAAAGGATTACGCCTTTTCGGTACGAGCCGCAGCGGTAGAGAAGACTTTGAAAAGACAATAGAGATGTATCAAAAGCACCCGCAGATTGTCAGATATCTTCAACGACTTGTATCAAATGTTGTGGAAGTCGAAGAGTTTAGCGACATAAAAAAGGCATTTGAAGTTGATTTGAAAAAACCGTTCGGAAAAACAATAATGCATTGGAATATTTAACGGATAAGAGAAATCTCTTATCCGTTATTTTTTGCGTTATTCTGTTTTGTATCAATAATCATCGTAGGACTCAAACATAAAGTCAGCCCAGTAGTACTGCTCCATATATTCGCCGTTGTAGGAGTTGACAGCGCCCGAGTCAAGGTCGAAAAAGCGGAAGTAGTCGCAGTCTATCAAATCACAGTTGACCGATATGCTGTTGTAGGTTTTGTTGATAATATCTTCACAGCCGATTTTTTTGAGGCTTTTATTCAAAGCCGAAAGGATTTTTTGCATATATGCCTGCTGTTTCAGGTCATACGGAGCGTCTTCAAAAAGCGTTGCCGCTATCTCTCTGGTTGTGCAGGATGAACCGTGCTTGTGAATAAGGTAGGCGAAAACTTCTTTTGACTTTGAACGCTCAAAATGAACAGGTGTTCCGTCGGGAGTGAAAACATCAAAGTTGCCGAAACATTGGACTTTTAACTTTGCGTTGCTTTTCGGCAGTATCGGGAATCGAAGGTCGGAAAGTTCCGCTTCTATCTTTTCTTTTGATACGGGTTTCATTACATACCCGCTTGCGTGCATAGCCATTGCGTCGCCTGTATATTCGTCAAAGCCGGTCACGAAAATGATGTTGATTTTCGGATTTATGTCTTTGAGCTTTTTTGCTAGTTCAACGCCGTTCATCCCGCGCATATGTATGTCGAGAAAGGCTATATCCGCTTTGTTTTCCTGTGCAAATTCAAGCAGTTTTGACGGCTTTTGAAAGTCAAAAACCGTTGCGCTTTGACACGCTTCTTTTATTGAATCAACCAGCATTTCCAGTGCCAATGCTTCGTCATCTGCCGCTAATATCGTCATCGTTTTCTTCTCCTTTCGGGATTATTATTTTCGACACGGTGCCAACGCCGACGGTGCTTTCAATAACCACTTCGCCGTTGCACATTGTCTTTATTCTGCTCTTGCAGTTTTCCATACCGATATGCTGTCTTTTGGTATCATTTTGTGCTTTTGTTGTATCAAAACCAACCCCGTCATCTTCGACAATAATTTGATATGTGCTTTCATCTTCGAGGGTAGTTATCCGAACTGTGCCACCGTCTTCTTTCATACCGACACCGTGTTTTACGGCGTTTTCTACCAACGGCTGAACAGACAAAGCGGGAACAGAAAAATCGGTAGTTCTTATATCATATTCGATATTCAAGTCATCACCGAAACGCATTTTTTCAAGGTCGAGATAAGTTTTCAGGTGTTCAAGTTCGCGAGCAAAGGGAATAGGGTTATTTTCTTTTAGCGAGTTCATATTCCCGCGCAGATAGTCTGCAAATTCGATAGTCGCTTTCTTTGCGGTTTTGGGGTTTTTTTCACACAGCATTGCTATTGATGTCAAGGCGTTGTACAGAAAATGCGGTTGTATCTGTGATACCATAATCGAAATTCTGGATTCAAGGAGTTCGGCTTGCATCTTTTCAACTTCGAGCATTTCTTTGTAATGCTCATTTGTTGCTTTTGCAAACATAAAGAACTGTATCGCTATAGAGAGCAACAAACCGACTTGAAGAAGTAATCTGTCAGGCAAAAGTTCTGTAATACCGTTGATTGTTTCGGCAACAAAGAATACAAGTATCGGTATCATTGAAAAAAGAATAATTGCCGAGTCGTAGTTTTTCAGTTTAATATATTCGAGTAAAAGGAAAACAAGACCGAGTACTATGCTGACAATAATAATAGGTAACATCAGCATATGGGACAGCAAAATATCATATACGCCGAGGATTTGGAATACACACGCGAGGATAAATATCAAAAGTCCGATGGCAAAGAGAATGTTCATCGTGATTTTGTGCTTTTTGTTGGATAAAACAGAGCAGAAGTAATACAGTGCTGTGAGTATTACAAGGTAAGCCCAGACTTCGTCGAGTATCATACACAAAATCGGATTGTCTATCCACATTGGCAAAAACGGCGACACGGCACTCATAATAAAGTAAAGTCCGCAACTGACCGAAAACAGGGCAAAAGCAAGGTAGTTGCCTTGTTTTGTGAAAAGCGTACTTGAAAAGCCGAAACCGAAAAGTCCGAAAAACAGAACAACAAGACCGATGAGTATTCTTGCAACCTGATTGTGAACCAAGTCATCGGCAATATTTCCTCTGTCACCGACATTAAGGTAAGAAAAAACTTTTTCAAATGCTTTGATATTAAGACTCCTCGGATAAGGATTATTCAAAGTTATTTCTATTTCTTTCCCTTGTATATCGGATATATCAACATATTTGATGGAATATCCCGGGGTGTTTGACTTATATATCGCTTTGCTTTCTGTGTTGTCACAAACGATTTTTCCGTCTGCTTTTACAGTACACCATACATCGTAAAGTTGAAAAATCAGATATTCTTTGTTTTCTACATCGGATACGATTTTTCCCTTAACAACGGCTGATTTTGCTTTTCCAAAGCTGAAATCTTTGCTGTCGAAAGATACTTCCCTGCCGCCGTCTAGCGAGCATACACCGACAATCTGTACCGTACTGTCGACGGTCTTCTTTTCGGTGGGGAACTTCACGCACGACCATACTATCAGAATTATCGGAATTAACGCAGAAATGATAAGGGCAGCAAGAGCAATTTTTTTATTTTTATCGGAAAATCTGTTTTTCATACAATCACCGCATATATTTATTAATATCATTATACAGCCTTATTAAAATAAAGCAAATAAAATCTAAAAAATGCCACAGATTTTCTCTGTGGCATAATCTTTATTAAATTCTTTCTCAATATCCTAAACATTTATTTTGTGTAGCAAATACGGAAAGATAGGGGATGGGGATAAGTCCTTGTGCATCCTTTTGTTCGGAAGAATCCGGCGCGTTACCGAGATTTCTCAGGTACTCATATTGTTCAGCCAACCTGCCTTGCGGAGAAACTTGTGTTACTACCGAAGTCTTATATACTTCTTGTGCCGATGCTCCAACCATCAAAATTGATGAAACCGAAAGAATGGTGATGATAGTGAGTATTGTTGCGATTATTTTTCTTGTCATTTTGTTTTTCATTGTCGTTTCTCCTTTTCCGATAAGTATTCAGCCGATGTGTTTTCCTTGACTGTGGCTAAATTATAGCATATACACTATGACAACACTGTGACAAAAAATATTGATTTTGGGTACTTACCGAAAAAATTTTTCAGAATTTACGACAATACTGCAAAAACTACCGCAAACTTTCGTCTGCGGTAGTTTTGTGTTTTGGGGGTTATATCTCAATTTTCGTCTTATGCTTTTTCAAGGAAGAGGATAGTAAGATTCGAGGCGTCTCCGCTTTCTACCGGATCACATCCGCGATATTCTCTGAAGTTGAAGTAGTTGATTTCTTTTCCTGTGGGAGAAGTTCCTCTGTCGTTTGCACCGAATCCGCTGTAGTAGCCTCTGCCTTTCCAGCTTCTTTCCATTGATGTGTCTGTGTTTTCGTAAACATTCCAAGCGTTTGTGATGAAGATTGGGCGTTTTGCATCCGATGCATCACCGGAGAAGGTGAAACCGTAGTTTTTGAGTCCTTCGAGCAAGGATATCGAAGTATCTTTTGCACCGTCTTTTCTGAAGATTTCGCTTGTCAGTACGAATCTGTAGAAGTTTTCGAGTTTGTCTTTTGAAAGTGCGCTGTATGCTTTGCTTTTTGCGGCGCTTGTAACAGAGTTGAGCATTCCTTCGCAGTCATATTTTCCTGCATCTCTTCTGAAGGGGAGGTCATCTATTTTGAATGAACCGAGTTCACTCTTAACTTTGAGAAATTCTACTGTTGCACTTCCTGAGTAATCTGTCTTTGTGATGAACGAGAACCAGTTGTCTTTTACCATCTTGTTGTACTTTGATACTACGCTGTTTTCGTTGTTGGTATCAAAGATGTTCTCATACTCTTTGATGTAGCCTTCGCCGTTACTTTCTGTGCCTTCTTTGAGAAGCTTCTCATAATAGTCACGGTTGAAATTGCATTCTTCCGCAATTCTGTAGAACATTGAATCTTTGCCGAATTTCGCTGCAATTTCGTCAATGTGGTCAGCTACATAAAGCTTTGAGTTGAGGACGGTAATTATCATTTTGTAGGAATTGCCGACTATCATATTGATTGAGTTTACATAGTTTGCATTTTTAAGTGCAACTTCGCCGCCGATAAGAGCATCCTTGCAGGTTGCTTTGTATGCAACATTGTAGATGCTTTCGGGTGTAGTCAGCGAAACCTGTTCGCCTTTGATGTAGGTTGCAAGTCTTTTTGCTACTATCGGATAATCAGCCTGTGTTTTTGCTGAAAAATCAATGAGGTTTGCTGTTTTTACTTCTTTTTCAAGGTCATCTTTTTTTGAACCTGTGATAGTAGAAAGATTTGTGTAAAGCGATGTTGTCATATTTTTCATATCGGTTGCATCTTCGTTAAACTTTTTGAGGTTTTCCGCCGTGTAAAGTTTAGAAAGAATTTCCTGTGTGTTTTTGTCCATCTGGGTTGAAAGAGCATCTATTTTTTTCGAAATGTCATCAAGCTTGTTGCTGATGTCTGCAAGTGATGTGATGTTAAACAAATCACAGAGGAAGGGGTCAAGTGCGATTTTTCCAAAGTCTCCGATATAGGGGATTTTTCCGATTAGTTCGGAGATAAGTCCTTTTTCGATGAGTTCCGCTGCACCTTCGTTAGGAGAAACTTGTGTTGAAACGGAAGTTCCCTTAACTTCTGCGGCTGATGATGATACCATCAAAATTGATGTTGCCGAAATAATTGTGATGATACTAAGTAGTATCGCGATTGTTCTTTTCATGATGTTATTTTTCATTGTCGTTTCTCCTTTTCGTAAGTATTCAGTCAATGTTTTTTTGTTTTTTCTTTGACTGTGGCTACATTATAACAGGGACACTATGACAACACTGTGAC